>NZ_CP077639.1:57500-207500 GCF_019056395.1 Terribacillus sp. DMT04 | reverse complement strand
TTTGTTCCCGGCAATACCACCACACCATAAAGCAGATACAAATTTCTATCGCACGAATTACACATCTGTTCGAATGATCTCGCTTTAAAGGTTGTTTACGTACTTACTTTTACGGAGGAGGCTTGTAACCATAACGCTGAAGAAGGTAGGTCATTGCATTTCCCTTCTGCGGATGCTGTAAGTCTATACAGAAGGAGATCATCACAGCTGCACAATCAAGTCCTTTCATTTCCGTACATTTGGCAGCCCACAGCCAGATAAAACTCCCTCGTTCGTATCCCTTTGTCTCCGCTCCATTACCTCTGATTCTTCTCTTTCTATACTAAAAGCCAATACAGATAGTGAATCGTCCATCAAATTGCCTTGCCTTCTATAATGCGCTTTTCTGGATTCCGCTGCTTCCATCCTATCGGCAAAGCAGCCAATCGCCGTGTGTCCTGTGTAATTCCTATTACGATAAAGCTTCCTCTACTGTTCACAACTAGCAACCCGCTATGTACTATATTGAAGCACTCTACAATCGATCTCCCTTTCAGCAAATTCCGATTCTCCATCGATTTTCAATGTTTAACTGCTGATTAACCTACCTGCTGACAAACACCCTCCGGATCAAGCTGCACTGCCGCAACTGTAATCAGCACAATAACCATCACCTCATGAATAAGCGTGAGTAAAGAACTTCCGCCCAGTATCTTTATCTTTTCCTTCCCTCATTCAATCACTCCGCTCTCACCACCGCTATCTGTTAATCCCTCCACGTCACTCCCTTAACACCTCAGACATCCATTCGGTAACTCCTCGCTAACTCGCTCCTTTCTAAGGTATAACCGAATGAGACAGTACAAACCCGAACCAATTCTAATGTTAAATTCCTGTCATTTCTCATCTCTCCCCGAGACAAGCATCATGTTCCCGGACAGGCATGCATAGAATGAGACTACATTACTGTGAACAACGAAGGGAATGATAGGCATGCAGCACTTTTATGTATTCCGTTTCAACAAGTGGAAAAGGTGGGCATTCGTCGTAGCGGCGGCAATGTTCACAGCATTGATCATCTGGATGGAGACAAGCAGCTCGCTGTCGGTCTTTTCTTCAAAAGAAAAGCCTGCAGCACTAACCCAAGGAAATAAAGACGAGCCCAATATCGCGCTTACCTTCAATATCAGCTGGGGTGACACACAAGCTCTCCCTATCTTGGATGAACTGAAAGAACAAAATGTAAAAGCTACCTTCTTCGTCAGCGGTGAGTGGGCCGAGCGTCACCCACAGATTATTGACCGTATTGTCGAAGATAAGCATGAACTCGGAATGATGGGATACCGCTACAAAAGCTATATCGAACAAGAACCAGCACAAATACGAAAAGATTTGACGTATGCAAAGGAAATATTCCGCAAGCTCGGGCATGAGGATATAGAGCTGCTTCGCGCACCGACTGGAGATTTTAATACAGAGATTATTCAGTTATCCGAAACACTTGGTCTAAAGGTGATTCAATACAGCGTTAACCCAAAAGACTGGCGCAATCCCGGCACGCAGCTTATCGTCGATGAAGTACTAGAAGAAGCGAACAACGGCGATATCATTCAGCTGCATGCATCTGATTCTGTAAAGCAGACAGCAAAAGCATTGGAAACCATTTTGCCTGCACTGAAAAACAAAGGATATCACTACGTCACTGTCAGTGAACTGATTGCAGGCGGCTCAGCAGAATTGAAAGAAGTGAATTAAATGTATAACTACTGCTCCTTCTGCAGAAAGTAAGTGTACTTACTATACTGGAAGGAGCACGTGTCTATGTATGTACGAATAGTGCCGATCTTGTTCTTATCTCTTTTCGTGCTTGCTTCATGCACAGGCGGCGGCCAAGCCGCAGAGAGCAGCCAGCCCGATTATGATACGACCAAACAGATGGTCGCAGATATATTGAAGACAGATGAAGGCAAAAAAGCCATTTCAGAAGTTATGTCAGATGAAACGATGCAAGATTTGGTGTCACTCGACGCCAGTAAGGTAGAAGATGCGATCAACAAGTCCTGGACATCAGAAGAAGGACAGAAATTCTGGAAAGAGCGTTTTGAGGATCCAGAGTTTGTCGCAGCTTTTGCCAAGAACATTGGTCCGGAACAAAAAAAGCTCATGAAAGAACTAATGAATGACTCTGATTTTCAAAAACAGGTACTTCAAATTATGCAAGATCCGAAAATGCAGGAGCAGATGCTTAGCGTCATGAAGAGTCAGGAATTCCGCAAAGAGATTGAAAAAACAATCCAAGAATCAGCGGAAACTCCGATGTTTGAACAAAAACTGATGCAAACTGTTCAGAAAGCACTAGAAGAAGCACAATCTAAACAAAAAGAGAAATAAAAAAATGAGCCCCAGACCATAATCCGTATGGTTTGGGGCTCTCTTCATATATACGTGAATGGCACTCTATGCTCTGCTGCTGAATTGAGATAGCACCTATGCATCAGTACCAAGACATAACAATACGGAGAGCCATCGTGCTCTCCGCATTTTCTTATTGCATATATTTTTCAAGAATAGCTCGCGCTAAGTCATCATACGCATCACCAAGCGGATGATCTTCTTGATAAACAGCTGGCGCAAACACATCTTCTTCTTTATAAGGCTGTGCTAGCGGCAAGCGGCCGATTACTTCTGTATCAAGTGCATCTGCCAGCTTGTCACCGCCGCCTTTGCCAAAGACGTATTCTTTCTCGCCTGTTGCCTGTACTTCATAATATGCCATGTTCTCTACTACCCCAAGAATCTCATGATCTGTACGAAGTGCCATTTGACCTGCTCGCGCTGCAACAAATGCCGCGTTTGGATGCGGTGTTGTCACAATGATCTCTTTAGAAGAAGGCAGCATTGTATGAATGTCTAAGGCTACATCGCCAGTACCTGGCGGCAGATCGACTAGCAAGTAGTCCAGATCATCGCCCCATTTCACTTCTTTAAAGAAACTTGTCAGCATTTTACCGAGCATTGGGCCACGCCAGATAACAGGTCCGTTATCCTCAACAAAGAAGCCCATTGAAATAATCTTCACGCCAAAACGCTCTACTGGTGTAATCTTGTCGTCCACTACTTCCGGACGTTTCTCAATTCCCATCATCTCCGGCACGCTAAAGCCGTAAATATCCGCATCAATAATACCGACTTTAAAACCAATTCGTGCTAGTGCAACAGCAAGGTTTACCGTTACAGTCGATTTACCAACGCCGCCCTTGCCACTCGCGATATTAATGAATTTTGTTTTCGTATTTTTGTCCAGCAAGGAACTTTGCTGACCACTCGGAGCCTCACCGCTCTGACTATAACGATCGACTACCTCCTGCGGCAGCTGATCAAAGCGCAATCCTACTGTTGCAGCTCCCGCACTCTTCAGAACATTAACAATTTCCTGCTGCAGCTGCATTTGTTCTGCCGTATTCGTTTTGCCGACTAAGATTTTCACACTAACATGGTGCTTCTCTTCCTTAATTCGGATATCTGTAATTGCACCAGTTTCTTCTAGTGTCGTATGTAAAAAAGGATCTTCAATACCATTCAGAAGTTCCCGCACTTTATCTTCTGTTACCATGTGAATGCCCCCTACCTAGCTTGTCTAAGGAAAACGTTTTCCAGACTGCTTTTACCGCTAGTATAACACATTCTTAGCGAAGCTAGGCAAGCGGTGCTCGTTCACTCATCTTCAGGCAATTTCTCTGTCGTATAGCGGAGTATCCCTTCATAAATACTAAACGCCATCTTATCCTGGTAAGAAACATCTTTCAGCAGTTCCAGCTCTCTTGGGTTAGACATAAAACCAATTTCCACAAGTGCACCTGCCGGTTCTGTGTGCTTCAGCAAATACATCGTATTTAGTGCAAGCGGTACGCGCTTTGTATTCTCCAAATTCCGCTTGATCTCATCCTGAATGAATGTAGCCAGCGCTTTACTGCCTTCTTTATCTTTATTGTAAAATGTTTGTGCCCCGGACCATTGCGTAGCAAGCAGTGCATTTGTATGAATACTAATATAAAAATCCGCTTCCTTTTCCTCAATAAAGTCTACACGTTTCCGTATATCCTCTGATTTCCGCCGGGACAGCCCTTTGGTATTTTCATCAGCTAAATCCACATCCGCTTCTCTCGTTAAGTAAACAAGTGCACCTGCCTGCTGCAAATAATCTCGAAGCGATTTTGATACAGCCAAAGTAATCCCTGCCTCCTGCGTACCATCCGCTCCTTCTGCACCGCCATCTACGCCGCCATGCCCGGGATCAATCACGACTGTCTTCCCCGCCAGCGGCAGCGACCAAGAATGGGAAGATTGTTCTGTCGTCACGATTCTTGGTACATAATAAGCGAGCAGCATAATAAATAAAGCACCTGCTACGGCACCTGCAATCCACCTTCTCGTCATTCCTGCTTCCTCCCATACCGCACATTTGTACACTATATGGGACAACCGTTCAAGATATACACTGTTCTTTGGATTTTATACTGGCACTGGTATAATGAAACTATATCCAGATTGAAGAAAAGGACGTACAACATGAAATTCGATAACCAAACTAGAAGATTGTATGTAAATGTTGGGATCTATGTCGTGCTTGGCGGGTTGAGTGTACTGCTCTATCTTCTCCACGATAACCTTATTATCACCGGAGTCTGTATGTTAGTGAGCTACTTAATCAGCTACAGTATCTCCAATCACTTCTACCCGCGCAGTAAAGATAGCATTTATCCAAAAGACTAAAAGAAGTTCTGACGGTGGCCAATTCTATCCTTGATTAACACGAATTCAACGGCAGGAGCCGGGGTAATTGTCCGCAACGAAGCAGATGAGCTATTGATCAAGCTTCGGTCCGATACAAATATCCGGGGATTGGTGAGTCATTAGGAGAAACTGCAAAGCGGGAGCTTTTTGAAGAGACACATTTGCACGCTGAGGCTTTTGCTTCTTGCGTATGTGCTCCGGCCCGGAATTTTACGCCAAGTACCCAAACTGAGATGAGGTCTATAACGTCATTTCTGTCTACGAAGCACATCGTGTATCAAACGAATTCGCCATGCTTGATGGGAAAAGCTTTTTGCACTAGATGATCTGCCCGTACTCAATCACATCACCCAGAAGATGCTTTCTGGCCTACTCATTCCATAAAGGGGCTACGACCATGACACGAAAAACTTTGATGTACCTGCTCATCATGCTGACCGGTTTTGCCATTGGCATTTACAGCAACTTCCCTAACATAGGCACATTATTGCTTATGGCGGTGCTTATTGCCGCAGCAGTCATCATGATTCTTTACAACATCAGCATAGGGTTGAAAAACCGGCGGCAAAATAAACGATAGGAGTGTTTGCCGATATGAATCAGATTAATTTGATTTGCTTAGGTGTAAGAAATATGCAAGCTTCTCTTGCCTTCTACCGTGATGGATTAGATTTTGAAACAAGCGTGAAAGAAAATTCGCCGAATATCGTCTTTTTCAATAACAACGGCACAAAGCTGGAACTGTTTCCGCTTGAGCAATTGCAAAAAGACATCGGCGGAGACAAACCGCCTGCATTAAGTACTGGCGGTTTTCCAGGCTTCACACTCGCGTATAATGCTAAGACAGAACAAGAAGTAGACTATGTCATCGAAAAGGCCGCCCGAGCTGGTGCTACGATTATCAAACAGCCGCAGCGTGTCGATTGGGGAGGCTATAGTGGGTACTTCACCGATCCTGACGGTTATTATTGGGAAGTTGCCTTCAGCGAACATTGGAAATTCGATGAAAACAATATGCTCATTATCGATTAACGCAAAAAGCCAGAAGCAGGCCGCTTCTGGCTTTTATTGTGGTTCAACATGGACATTCACCCAATAGACACCATGTTCTCTTTTCAATGTCTTCTCAACTGTAGTAGCTACATCATGCGCCCTGCGGATATCCAAAGTAGAATTCACCAATATTTCCGTATCTACTATCGCATTATTGCCATAGCTTCTCGCTTTCATTGTTTTAATTCCCTTTACACCTTGAATCTGCAGAATCGTCTCCGTATAGGCTGCCATTAATGTCTCATCAAAACCGTCCGTCAGCTGATGAGAAGCAGCGGCAAATATATCCCATGCTGTCTTGCAGATAATGAGTCCAACCAGAATCGCAGCCACCGGGTCAAGCCAAGTTAATCCGAGCTGAGAACCCACTATACCTACAACAGTTCCGATACTCACGAGTGCATCAGACAAATTATCCTTTGCTGCCGCTTTAACAGATTGACTGTTTATCTTTGTACCTAGCCGCATATTATATCGATAAACCCCAAACATAACGACCGCACCGAAAATACCTGTCCACGCCGCCAGCATATCAGGTGCCTCATTTGATCCATCAAATACATTCAGCACTGCCGTATACAGTACTTGCAAACCTACTGTCATCATAATAAAAGACGCAATCAGACTTGCAACAGTCTCCGCTTTCCAGTGTCCATACGGATGATCCGCATCTGGCGGCTTCCTCGCCAATTTCAAACCAATCAGTACAGCAACAGAAGCGACAATATCGGTAGCGTTATTCAAACCATCTGCGCGCAGTGCTGCCGATCCGCTTATAATTCCAACAATCAATTTCAAAGAAGACAGAACAAGGTAAGCGCCGATACTAATATAGACACCGCGCTCGCCCATCTTCAGCTCCTTATATTTTTCATTTTCCAACGCCTCGTCAGCCCCTTCATTCCGGTTCCATCATCATAGCAGTCTGGCAGCAGGTGGGTCTACAGCAATGATTTTTCAACCTTCCATATAGATAGCCAGCAGCTAATAGTTTTTCCCTAAGCAAAAGCGCAGATAATTCATAAAAGGTTAGCTAATCAAACGATTGATTAAATTAGGCACTATCCGCCCATAACTGCATATGCTAGCGTGAGGAAGGAGCGATGATCAGTGAACAATAATTCGATCATTGTGGAAGAGGAAAGATATGAATTCATCGCTACGGTCATTTCCTATATAGGCCTGATATTATCTATGATCGGAGCGACAATTGCCCTTTACATTTCATACACTTCTTATAAGAGGTCTCTCGAAGGTGCGGCAAACGGAACCGGTTCTACAGCACTTACCACCTCAGTTATTGCATAAGCATGAAAATGCCTCTTGTTTACTACAATGTTAGCGGAGGCTCTTTTATTGAGTACTCAGAAGACAAGCTGGAGGAGGAAGAATAAAATGAAGGAAGATTTGGAACAACGCATTCGCCTGCTGGAATTGGAAGTGGAAAAACTCAAAGAAGAAAACAAACAATCCAGTCACACCTGGCTATGGGCTTTTGTTCCGATACTTGCATTATGTATTCCAGTCTTGGCTATTCTCCGCGATACATTTCAATAAAAATCACTTATTAATTAGGCTGCTGTCTTGCGCCTTCCGCTCCTGCCCGTCATACACTGGCACAGAAAGGAAGGTGTTTTTCATGCAAGAACAAAATCAATTATTAGTACCTTACCAAACAAATCAGCAAGTGTCTTATTCTTATCCTGTTCATACAGATGAATACCGTCGACGCCCCGGCTTTGGCTTCGGCCGCCCAGGTTTCGGTTATGGTCGTCCAGGGTTTGGCTACGGCCGCCCAGGTTTTGGCTATGGCTATGGATACGGCGGACCATTCCTAGGCGGTGTTGTAGGCGGCCTGCTTGGCAGCAGCTTGCTGTATCCGAATTATTATAACCAGCCTACGCCTTACTATCCTCCATACAATCCGTACTATAATAACCAATATTACGGATATTAATATAGATGAAGAGGGATGCAGCTGGTCCCTCTTCTTCCTTTTGGTTTTGTGTTAGGTAGTGATTAAAGCTGTTAATCTATCTAGCACCAATTGCTTGTCCCCTTGGTCTTGTATAATAAAGAAGTGCTCTGATTCATCCTCCAAAGGTATACTACTCAAACCACTTTTCAAGTCCTCTGCCTGATTATCCAGGACTTGTTCAAAGCTAACTGCATTCCTGAGGATAGTTGTACTTCGATTTCCTTTCCTTATCCGCTCACGAAGAAGACAATCTGGCAAATCAAAGTACACAATGATACTGGTAAATCCGTTGTCCTTATAAAACTGCAGCAGTCCAGTTCGTGAAGAAACACGCAAATTAGCATTGCTAATGATTAAGTGTGCATTTGACCTTTCTATAGCATAGTTCACTACAGTTTGCGTAATCGCATGCTTTAACTCTTTCTTGGCTGTCTTTGGGACTAGCTTTTTATAATAATCATGCAAAAAACTTGCATGGTTATCTTGATCAATTAGGACAGCATGTTCTAGCTTTTCTTCTAGCTCCTTTGCGAATGTTGTTTTGCCGCTATGTGTTTTACCGACTGTCATGATGATATACCGCTTCAACTAAATCACCCCCTAATTGGATTAATATGGTACATTCAGTTTATCCATTTTGTAGTGAGGAGAATAGTATGAAGCTGCACATTGACTTCGCGTTCAACTCTGATTTTAACGAACTGCCAGTTCATGAGAGAGATTTATACAATCATTTCTTGCTTGTGGAGGGTCTACTGGAGATTAAGATTAATGACGCTGTTTACTTCTATGAAGAATATTGTGCTTTATTAGCGTTTTATCTTCAATTGGAAAAATGGTTGGCCCAACCGTTTGCTAAACGTGGGGATTTTCTTTATCATACGCTGGAGCTTGATGAAGAGGAACCTTTCTTAGCTGTTAATCATTTTCAGGATCAGGCTCAATTGCATGTGATTTGGCCAGAGGCTGACTTGTACAATGTCTTCCCTGCTGACTACTTGCACAAGGAGTTAGAAAAGTTCTGTTTTCGACTTGGCCCCGCCATAGAGCAGCACTATCAACTACAACTACGGCACTTCCGCTAAATAAGACATACCGCTACTGCGGCATGCCTTATTTAGTAGCTTTGGTCTCTTTGGCTCATTCTTACAATTGCTGCGATTACCATTAACGCACCAGGTAAGAGGAAATATACTAATACGGCATAAATACCGATGGCAGTTGCTGCAATTAAAATCACACCACCGATAATTGGCTTCTTATCAAGTAGAAGTGCCGCGATAATTCCCAGTACACCTGCTGCAATTCCGAGTAATCCGAAATTGCCGACTGTATACGTACTTTCAATCAGCGTTAAGAGCATAGCTAGCAGGGAAGCAATAATACCAAATATGCCTCCTACAATTCCTACTACCTTCATGCCTAACGACTCCTTCCATGCTGCAATTATCTTATTTCTATATCACCCCAGATCGATGCTAAACCTTCAGATATAAAAAAAGGAATAAATCACTAGTTATGATTTACTCCGGTTTCTCCGTTATGTTGGTTAAATACGCTGGATCATCTGAGAAAATACCATCCACGCCATAGCGAAGCATATTCTCTGTCCATTCTCTTTCATCACCCCTGTAATAGGCGTGTACTTCCAGCCCATTCACTTGAATAAGATCAACTAGAGATTCGTCCAGAATTCCCGCATAAATTCCAACACCGACAGCTTTCTGCTGTAAGTCTTGTAATTTATCTGTATCCAACCGCTCTACTTTATCTTTCTTCAGCAGTTGAACTAACGTGATTGCTGGATCTAAATCGTGCAGCGCATTGATGCTAGCTTGACTGAATGACTGCAAAATGACTTGGTTCTGCGGAATGCGATGCTGCTCCAGCAATTGCAGCAAGTCCTCCTCCATAATTAGTTCCCCGTCGTCACTCTCACGTGTTTCAATATAATAGTTTACGCTATCTCCGTATCTTTCTAAAATCTCTTTTAAGGATGGCACCGACTGCCCTTCCCCTGCATCTAACTCCTTTAATTCCTTTAATGTCATATTCTCAACCAAACCTTCACCATCTGTCGTCCGATCAACCGTATCATCATGCATCGCAATCAGCTCACCATCCGCTGTTTTGCGTAAATCAATTTCAATATAATCTGCACCATCATCCAAAGCCTGATCATAAGCCAGGAATGTATGCTCGGGCTCCACCGCAGAAGCCCCGCGGTGGGCGATTACTAGCAAATCATCATTCGTTTCATCAGCCGCTTCTGTGCCAACTAAAGCACAACCAGCCAATAACAATACACCTGCAGCTAACATAATCATCGTAAATTTCTTCATACTATCAATTTAAAAGACCAGCGTAAAGATTACCATGTAGCAGAAGTTAAGAATTATGGGAGAATCATTCTGCCATTTACATTGGCTTTATATAAGTATCGTACAATTCATATATCAAATAAGTTTTACAGTAATAAGTTCGTACACCATAGTTGATGCTTCGGCAATGTGCTCTGGGAAGGAACATCTTTTGCTATGGCGAATGTTAATACGATGAAGGGTGAGATAGATGAACAAAAAAACAATGCGTGTTTTTATCATACTTACAACTTCCCTGGGACTATTACTCTTTGCTGCATTTATAGCATTCACAATTATCCCAACCCACACAGGCGTTATAGCAGAAGTACAGCATAATGAGGAAACCGGCGGGCATTCTATTTGGGTAGTACAAGGCTCCTCAGCAGATATAAACAACAAATCTGAGGAGGAATTAACAGAGCAATATGAGTACCAAGGAATTCTATTTGACTTACCTTCGTATCTCCCCGATAGAATGAAAAAAGATTTATCTCCAGGTCAGGAAGTGAAGATCTATTTTAGCGGATCGGTACAGGCTTCTGCTCCGGGCGGCGGAAAGGCTTATTGGGTAGCTGCCGTTAATAAGGAAGAGAAGTAGTGGTACTGAAGACTGGTATAGGAAGGAAACTGTTATGACACCATCTGAATGGCTTCACTTACAAGGTGTAAGTTTCACTGATATCGATTTTATTGAGACAGTAATTATAAATCAGTCCGTTTATGAACAAGGGCACGTAAATGAGATGCAACTGCGTGCGCTAATGGATGAACACTTTCCCCACCATGTCTATCAAACGGTTCAAGTCATGAAGCTGGAAGACTTTAATATGCTACTTCAGGTTAATCGTATCTTTATGAACGGAAGAGATATTCTCTATCGATACAAGGAGCTAGGACTTTGCACAGTTTTTTGCTCCCGAGTGCTAAGAGAGAAAACAGTAGGCTGAAAAATCAGTCCTAAACTCAAGCTCTATATCAGAAAAAAAGTCAGTGGTCGTATTGAATGTTACATGAAGTATTGTAATGGAGAGTGTAAACAATAAAAATTAGGCTACCACGTACCAAAGAATATGGTAGCATGGCAGCCTTATAAGGGCGTTTTATTTATGTCTAACATCGCTAGGTCAGTCTAATCCTTTTGAGAGTATTTCATACGTATTCTAGATTTAGCTTACAGGTATTGCTTTCCCAGTCATTTCCTCATAGTCTTTCTTCATAATATCCCATGATTTTGCTATATCATCATCTAATCCAAATAAACCACTGCGTCCGACAATATAAATGTCAGGACCGGCAGCATCAATTTTCTTAAATGATTTCCGGTTAGACGACCCATCCATTTCAATGACATACTGATAACCTTTGTCTGACCGCAGTTCTCTTAATGCCACAATTTTATCAAGTGTGCTTTCGATGAATCGCTGACCGGCAAAACCTGGATCAACTGTCATGATTGTTATTTTATCTACCAACTCAATATAAGGGAAGATTGTCTCAATTGGTGTTTCAGGATTTAATACAACTCCCGCTTTTAGGCCAGCATCATGTATTTGGTCAATCAGCCGAAAAGCCAACCCGTCCAGTACCTCTGC
Organism: Terribacillus sp. DMT04; assembly: GCF_019056395.1. Classification (NCBI taxonomy): domain Bacteria; kingdom Bacillati; phylum Bacillota; class Bacilli; order Caryophanales; family Bacillaceae; genus Terribacillus; species Terribacillus sp. DMT04. The sequence continues at coordinate 195,741 of NZ_CP077639.1, read as the reverse complement.
ATGCATGCAGATCCATTCGCACTCCATATCCACTAATTGCTGCACCCAGTAGCTGGGATCTGTAACCATTAGATGAACAGACATGGGCAGATTGCTTATTTTACGTACTTCGGAAATAAACCACGGCGATAACGTTATATTCGGTACATAGTGGCCGTCCATAATATCAATATGATAGGAACCTGCATGATCATTTAGAAAAGTGATTTGTTCTTTAAACTTATCTAAGTCCATTGTCATCAATGACGGTGAAAACTCGACTTTTTTCATTTCTTCATTATCCTCCTCATATTTATACCTTTTTCCAGAATATTAAACGCTTTCAAGATTACAACCAGAATAATTGTTTGTATTAAGTAATCTTAATATCAGCTAAATCAATATCATCTTCTTCCAATTCAGTCTCAATATCTGCTTCCTCTGCCGCCACATTCTTTTTAATCACGGCCAAGGCTACTGCTGTTACAACAACATTGACCAAGATTGCGACAGCCCCTGTCCATGGCTGCGACATAGTCGGTAACATCAGTACCCCTCCGAAAGGTACCGTTGCATCTGCTCCCAGCACCATCGATACTGCACCGCCGGCCGCTCCACCAATAGCTGTTGCGACCACACACCGAACGATATCATTCATAACAATCGGAATGACGCCTTCCACGATATTAATAAAACCCATTGGTACCGCTGATTTTAACGTTTCCGTTTCTACTTTTGTATAAATTCTTTTTCCAAATAATTTCGCTACAAAGTAAGCTAAGCCAAACCCGATTGGTGTTGCTGTATTTACTAGCTGCAATGCAGTAATTGGACCATTAACTCCCTCTGCCTGCATCGTCAATACAAAGGCAAACACAGTTTTGTTGATTGGCCCTCCAAAGTCAACTCCACTCAGAACTCCTATAATTCCGCCAAACACAAGCAGCGAGGAAGATCCCAGATTATTTAGAGCATTTGTTAGTAAGGACGTTAAACCTGCTATCGGAATACCAATTATATAAACCATGATCAAACCGCCAATAATGGAGGTTAAAAATGGAATAATTAAGGTTGGCATTAATCCCTTCGCCCACTTAGGAATTTTAAGATACTTTAAGATTGCGACTGCTAGATAACCTGCTAAGTAACCACCTAGAATACCACCAATAAAACCAGCACCAATTGCATTGGCAGTCAAACCAATAATGAACCCTGGCGCTATACCTGGTTTACCTGCAATGGAATAGGAAATACCTGTTGAGATAACGACTGGTAATAAGCCTAAACCGGCTGCACCCATCGTAGCCAGCGCATCCCAAATGTTGAATTCACCTTGAACCAAGTCTGTTTGGTTCGTACCGCCCATTGCCATTCCAAGTGCTATTAAAAAACCCGCTCCGCAAACTACTGGAATCAAATACGATATCGCGGTCAATAAATGGCCTTTTAGATTTAAATTTTTTAGTTTACTCATTTTCTACCCTCCAATATATTCAGCACCTCAACCCTATGACGTTAGAAGGCTTGGCAGAGAAGGTCAGGATGACAAATGTCTCTGGTGCTAGATGTATCATGCATAATTACATTTGAATGGATCTGTAAGGGTAACCCGATTTCCTGCTGCTGACGAAGGACATAAAAGTCCCTCACCTTTTAGCTGCAGAGTGCTTCTTTAACGCCCGCAGCGTCTTTTGACTGCAGCAAGTTTTTAATAACTTCATCATTTCCTAATTTTCTTGCAAACAGTGATAATAACTTCAGGTGTGTCTGCGCACCGTCATTTTCTTTTCCGACAGCGAAAAGAATGATTCCCTTCACTCCGTTGTCATCGAGCGTCTCCCAAGGAATCTCGTCCTGCGTGACTCCAATAGCTACGCCTATCTTTTCAACAGATTCACTATTACCATGAGGAATTGCAATAAAATTACCGATTCCTGTCTGACCCATTGCTTCTCTTTCATAAATATCCTTCAGAAACACTTCCACATCCGTGATATACTCATTTTGCAAGAGGACATCTGCTAATTCTCTTAATGCTTCTTCCTTACTCTTAGCTTTCATATTGGTTCTGATTGTGTTTAAATCTACAATATCTTTTACTTCCATGCTTTCTCTCTCCCATCTCTTAAGAAGGTTATTTCGGCTGTGCGATAACTTCTGCTGCCTTAGCTATTAATTTATTTGGTGATTTAACAGCTACGTCTGTTGGAACTTCAATGACACGCTTTCCTTCAAAACGTTCTCTTCCTGCAATTTTTACGTCTGCAGCTATAATCACGATGTCCGCTTCCGCTATTTGTTCCTGCGTCAATTCATTTTCCGTTCCGATTGTTCCTTGTGTTTCCACAGAAATCTCATAGCCTGCTTTCTTGCCTGCGTTCTCTAATTTCTCCTGCGCAATATATGTGTGAGCAATACCTACTGTACATGCTGCTACTCCAACGATTTTCATAATTATTCCTCCTGTTATCTTTTGATTTGTTTATAAAAGTCGGCTTCTTTCTCAATCGTCAGCAACTGGTCTACATATTCTTCATCCGCTAACGTTCGCATGAATGAAGCTATTTTTTGCTTTATTTGTACATCTTCGTTTTCTTTCAGTAAAACTCCAATTATTAGCCGTATATCTTTTGTCTCCGAATCCCAGAATTCTATTGAATGTAATAAACGGATAAGGATGATTTGGCTTTTCTCCACCTTATTGCTCTCGATATGCGGCAGCACAACATGTTCTGCAATCAACATGCTCCCTTGTCCTTCTCTTTGTATTAATTGCTTCACAATAGCTTCTTTTTGCAAAGGATCGTCTAACCAAGCAACGTTTGAAAGGAAGGCAAATACCTCATTCTTGGTACTTAACGCAGCGTTAAAATAAATCTGATAGAAAGAGTCATCCTGCATGATAAATTTCCTCTATCTTTCTCTGCAGCCGCTTTTGATCATCCATCGTAAACATTGCACTCACCAGTAATTGGTGCATTGGTACATTGTCTTTTAAGTGGACCGTACTTAGAATCAATTCAGCATCTGCGTACTTTTCATTTACCATCTGCATATTTCGCGAAGCTACTACATCCACGATTTCCAGCTCAGGAAATTTTCTTGATACCTTAGCTTTTAGAAGCTCTGACGTACCAATACCTGTCGTGCACATAATCAATGTTTTTATCGGGCGCTGATACTGACCTGTTACAATGACTTTTGCAAAATAAAGTGTAATAAAACCATTTTCATCATCATTGATAGCCGGCAGATCGAATTTCTCACTTACAAATTGAGAGACCTTGGCAACTCCTGAAAATACATCCCCATAGTTGGCTTTAATTTGATTTAACAAACTGTTCTTCGTACGAATCTTATATTCCAATCTATTCAGCATCGGTTTAATATGGTTGGCTAAATCAGTGAAAATAGATCCGCTTTCTATATCGATCCCCAAGTAGCCACGCATACCTTCAATATACGCATCAGTCACTTGAATAACCTCTGGTGAAAAGGTAGAGGTCTTTCCACCAGAGCCCTGCATTCTCGATGAAACTAAATACTGATAGAGAAAGTAGATCTCAATATCCGGCAGAGAGCTGTTTAGATACGTTTGTGTATTGTGCACAACACCTTTTGCAACCGTATACAAAATTGTGTCTCTTTTCATATTTTCTATTTCTTCATCAGCAACCTTATCAATAAAGAATAAAGCAGGCACTTTTCTTAAGCGGCTCAGCAGTATATATAAGTGAGAGAAAATGTTTACGTTATACGGATAAGGAATCGTACTGTCTAAAACCTTCTCCATGTCCCTTAACTGCCCTAATATAAACAACACATCGTATTTATTGAAATTAAGTTCTTGATTTCGTTTCAAATCATCAAGATCAATCGTGTTAAATATCTCATTAACATGCTTGATCGCCTTTCTGATTTCAGTTTCTTCTCCAAGTATGACCAGCTTCCGATCTTTCCGTTCTAATACTAAGTTGTACTTTTTCAGTTCTTTGCTCATTATTTGTTCATCATTAAAAATGACAGATTCTCCTACATAGTAGTCACTAAACAAGTGGTAAATACTTATTGGCTTAGGGGATGACAGCAGCAGTTCTTCCATAATACGTTTGCGTCTCTCATCTGGCGAAAATTGTTTCTCGTGAAACTTGTTACTTTTTTGGTAGTTAATGAAGTTTTCATAATCTAATCGATAACCCCTCCCTCTTTCTGATAAAATTAAGGGACTGCCCATGGACTCATCGTTGATTTTCTTTATCAAGCGGTAGACTGTTTTCTGTGATACATCCAGTTCATCTACCAGCTCATTCGAAGTAACATAATCCTGCTTCTTTGATAGGAACAATAACAGATCTTGTTCGCGATTATCTTTTGAACTCATCAGTTTTGCCTCCCCTGTATTTATAGTAACGCATTTTATGTAAACGCTTCCTTTGAAAAATGGCCATTGCAACGGTCAATTTTTTGTCACTTTATAGGTTATCTTATGATTTTTTAGATAGATGTCAATGAGATGCATTCCGGGTTATTAATAAAAGCAGCAAAGACACATGTTCGTTGGTGCCAAAACTAATGTGACTTAATCTTTGAATGTAATCGCATCACCAGAAACCTTTAGTATCTTACTTTTGCTGATAGTCTCCCGCTCTTATGCTGTTCGTAATAAAGAAATAGTCCTCTAGCACCTCAAGGTCCATTCAAGCGAAATTAAGAAAAAAGGGTCTGCTCCTTCATAATTGAAAGAACAGACCCTTTTTTCTTTATCTCTTGCATTTAAATCTAGTGGAATGTTTGATTACCACTTAATTATGAAGCCTTACTTCTTACTTCGGTGTATAACAGCAACATAATTGATGACTTACACATACTCTTGCTTCATCTCTATCTGTATAAGATATAGATATTGCCTATGTCTCAAAGCGACTAGAACATATTAATATTCACACCATGACTACTACCTGGAATTTATGCCAGAAAAAAAGCACCAGCAAGATGCTGATGCTTTAAATCTATTGAGTGCTTTATCATGTTGATAATCTGAACCAACTTGAACCAAAGATCTCGTATAAACGTTGATGCAATAAGGAATTGATTAACGTTTTGAGAACTGTGGAGCGCGACGTGCACCTTTAAGACCGTATTTTTTACGTTCTTTCATACGTGCGTCACGAGTAAGGAAGCCAGCTGCTTTAAGTGTTCCGCGGTATTCTGGGTCCGCTTGTAGAAGCGCACGAGATACACCGTGACGGATAGCACCTGCTTGTCCTGTGAATCCACCACCACTAACGTTGATTAGAACGTCGTAGTTACCAGCAGTTTCTGTTGCAACTAGTGGTTGGTTGATGATTGTACGAAGCGTTTCGTATGGGAAGTAATCTTCCGCACTACGGTTGTTTACTGTTACTTGACCTGTGCCTGGTACTAGACGTACGCGGGCAGTAGAGCTTTTACGGCGACCGGTGCCGTAGTATTGTACTTGTGCCACTATCGTTTACCTCCTTTTTATTAACCGCGAAGCGTGTAAGCTTCTGGTTGTTGTGCTTGGTGTTTGTGCTCAGCGCCACGGTATACGTGAAGCTTTTTAATCATTTTACGTGCAAGTGGACCCTTAGGAAGCATGCCTTTAACAGCAAGCTCAAGCATTTGCTCAGGGTATTTTGTACGCATTTCATCAGCAGTACGCTGTTTCAAACCACCTGGGTGGTTAGAGTGACGGTAATAAATCTTGTCAGCAAGTTTGTTACCAGTAAGTTGAATTTTTTCAGCGTTGATGATGATTACATTGTCACCAGTGTCGGCATGTGGAGTGTAAGTTGGTTTGTGCTTACCGCGAAGGATAGCAGCAACTTCACTTGCAAGACGACCAAGAGTTTGGCCTTCTGCATCCACAACAAGCCATTTGCGTTCGATATTGCTTTCGTTCGCCATGAATGTTGTACGCATGTCAGTTCCTCCAATTTTCGATTTAAATCGTTCATTTATTATTCTACACAATTAGTCTTCCGGGGCTAATCGTGGTATAGAAATAAAATGCCATAAACCATAGTATATCATCATAGTCCCCTATGTCAAGTTCATGTAACGCCCGAATGCGTTGTTTTACAAAAAAGTTTTCAGTATTCTACCTTCCAGAGAAAAAGGCCGCTTGCAGCCGCTGTTTTACTTGCGAGCTGACGGTCTTTTGAAGCTAGTATGCTAGCCATGTCCTCAGGCTCCTTACGGCCGTTTCCAATAGCAATTAATGTGCCCGCAAGAATCCGCACCATATTGTAAAGAAAACCGTTTCCGGTAAAGGTCAAAACGATCATATCATCTTGCTTCTCACAGGCTGCTTCATAGATGGTTCGGATCTTTTCACCTTTTACCTCCGCACGAGCAGAACAAAAGGCAGTAAAATCATGTGTTCCCTCTATTACTTGAATTGCTTGCTGTATCCTATCGAAATCGAGATTATACGGTACATGATGCACATAGTGACGCTTAAACACATCTTGTTCTGGGGCATTATGAATGAAATACTTGTATTGCTTCCGCTTCGCGTTGTAGCGCGCATGGAAGCCTTCCTCTGCCCCTGTTATATCCACAATACGAATATCATCAGGCAGCAGCGTATTCAGCGCCTTACGCCAATTATAGTCTCCTAAACGGAGCTCTGTATCAAAGTGGATAACCTGTCCTTTTGCATGCACGCCTGCATCTGTACGGCCTGATGCCTGGATTCTGATCTGCTGTCCTTTATGAATCTTGGTAAGTGCTTTCTCGATTTCCCCTTGGATAGTGCGATACTGATCCTGCACTTGAAAACCGGAAAACTTCGTACCTTCATAGCTGACAATCGCCTTCATGCGTTGTGTCATTTCTCTTTCTCCTAACTATAATCTCTCATTATCAGTGCTGCCGCTGCAATGACAATGAAGCAGACAATCGCTGCAACATCTCGTTTCACCACCCGCAGTTCCCGAAGCTTGGTCCGGCCTTCTCCGCCGCGATAACCTCTTGCCTCCATTGCCATAGCGAGCTCCTCCGCCCGTTTAAACGCACTGACAAACAAAGGCACAAGTAAAGGGATAACCGCCCGTACACGCTCTCGGAACGGTCCTGTACGGAAATCTACACCCCTGGACGCTTGGGCATTGGATATCTTCTCCGTTTCCTGCAGCAAAGTCGGGATAAAGCGCAGGGAAATAGACATCATTAACGCTAATTCATGTACAGGGAATTTGAATCGACGCAGCGGTCCGAGTAACGATTCAACGGCATCTGTTATCTCAATTGGTGTTGTCGTTAATGTCAGTAAAGACGTTAACAAGATAAGCAAAAAGAATCGCAACGAGATAACTGCACCTTGCTCTAGCGCACCGCTGTAGATCGGCAAACCGAAGACATGGAACAAGACAGACCCTTCTCTAGTCACAAACAAGTGCAGAATAAATGTGAACACAATCAGGAACCATACTGGCGTCAACCCTTTGGCAATAAAACGCCACGGCACCTTCGTCAGTATTGTACTTCCCAATGCAAACAATGTGAATAAACCGTAACTAATTACATTATTGGCAAAGAAAATAAAAATAACGTAAAAAAATATAATCAGCATTTTTACGCGCGGATCCATTCGGTGAACGAAAGAATTAGTCGGCACATACTGACCTACGATTAATAGATTATTCATTCAGATCACCCACCAAAGCTGCCAGCTGTTCTGCCAGCCTCTCAACATCCTGCCCTTGATAAGCAAGTGGTTTTCCAAACTGGTCTGAGGCCTTTAACAGAAATTGAAACAGCTCCGGTACGTCCAGCTGCACCTGCTGAAGTGCCTCACGTTGAGAGAATACCTCGATTGGCGTGCCCTCCATGTATTTCTTGCCCTTATCTAATACAAGCACATGGTCAGCATACGTAAGCGCATCTTCCATACTGTGTGTCACTAGTATCGTCGTCAGCTGCTGTTCCTTATGAATACGATAAAACATATCCATGATTTCCTTTTGTCCGCGCGGATCCAGACCCGCTGTTGGTTCATCCAAGACCAATACACGAGGACGTACAGCCAGAATACCTGCAATCGCTACTCTTCGCATCTGTCCGCCGCTCAATTCAAACGGCGAACGTTTTAACAGCTCTGCATCCAGACCGACTGCCTGCGCACTTTCTGCTACTCGTTTTTGAATCTCGTGTTCTGGCACACCGAAGTTGCGCGGACCAAAAGCAATATCCTTCTCTACTGTCTCTTCAAATAACTGATGCTCCGGATACTGAAAGACAATACCAACTTTTTCACGGAGCGCTTTTGCATGCTTTGGCTTCTTTTTCGGTTCTAAAATGTCATTACCAATACGAACTTTACCTTGAGTCGGTCGGATTAGGCCATTCAAGTGCTGAATAAGGGTAGATTTCCCGCTGCCAGTATGACCTACAATAGCGGTGAAGCTGCCGGAAGGAAGATGGAACGACATGCTATCCAGTGCTTTATGCTCGAACGGAGAATTCGCTTGATACGTATAGTCTACTTGCTCGAATGTAATGTCCATAATGCATCTAACAACTCCTCGTGATCAATCGGCTCTTCCGTTAGCGGTACACCTAACCTCTGTAAAGCATGCGCAAGCTGGGAGACGAACGGCACGTCTAGCCCAATCTGCTGCAATGCAGTTTGTTTCTTTACTAATTCTCTTGGTACTGTCGTCATCCATACTTCCCCATCATTCATGACTAAGACTCTTTCTGCTAGCATGACTTCATTTAGATCATGTGTGATTGTTATGAGGCCGATTTGCTGCTCTGCTTGCACACGATGCACCGTATCCAGGATTTCTTTCCTGCCTAAAGGATCTAGCATTGCTGTCGCTTCATCCAAGATGATGACTCGGGGAGATATAGCCAGCACACCCGCTATTGCCACTCGCTGCTTTTGCCCGCCAGACAGCCGGTATGGTTCATGCAAAAGGTAGTCATGCATACGCACTTGCTCTAAAGATGACGTGATACGCTCCATCATTTCTGTACGCGGCACACCGCGATTCTCTAGCCCAAATGCTACGTCATCACGGACAGTTGTACCAACAAACTGATTATCTGGGTTTTGAAACACCATTCCAACTTGGCTGCGTATCTCCCATATATTCTCCTCTGTTAAAGGGATATCGTTAATGAAGATTTCTCCTTCACTAGGGAACAGTAAGCCATTCATCAGCTTGGCAATCGTTGATTTACCGGAACCATTATGCCCGATAATAGCCAGCCATTCACCAGTCTCTACTTGAAAACTCACATTACGTAATACGTAAGGCTGGTCTTCTTCGTAGCGAAAAGAAACATTCCTAAATTCAATCGCATGCATACTTGTCGTGCTCCTTCGTCATTACCCGACTATTTCCGGGGAAATACTGCAAACGTGTATGTCCGTTCCTGTCATTTCTATTGCTAGTATAAATAAATTAGACAAAAAAGAAAAGCAAGCCCCATATAGGTGCTTGCTTTTAAGAAAAGAAAAAGGGCCGGAATACACCTCGTGGTAGAGATTTTCCTGCCCTTGTAGCTTACTTATACTAGTTCAATGATTGCCATTGCGGCACCGTCACCACGACGCTGTCCAAGTTTCAACACGCGTGTGTAACCACCTTGACGCTCTTCGTAACGTCCGGCGATATCGCTGAATAGTTTTTGTACTGCATCTTGGTTCTCATCCGCTTTTGTACCGTACAAGAAAGAAGCAGCTTGACGACGAGCGTGAAGGTCTCCACGTTTGCCAAGAGTGATCATTTTTTCTACTACAGAACGAAGCTCCTTCGCTTTCGCCTCCGTTGTTTCCAATCTTTCGTGTACGATAAGATCAGTTGCAAGGTTGCGCAAAAGCGCCATACGAGCATCAGTAGTACGTCCTAACTTTCTAGCCATAGGTTATCCCTCCCTTTCCTGGTGTCAAAATGCTTCGCTAGGCGGGATTAGTCTTCTTTGCGAAGACCAAGTCCTAAATCGATTAGTTTCTTTTTCACTTCTTCTAATGATTTACGTCCTAGGTTACGCACTTTCATCATATCTTCTTCAGATTTATTAGCAAGTTCTTGTACTGTGTTAATACCAGCACGTTTCAGACAGTTATAAGAACGGACAGACAAGTCCAGCTCTTCGATTGTCATCTCAAGAACTTTCTCTTTTTGATCTTCTTCTTTTTCAACCATGATTTCAGCATTTTGTGCTTCATCAGTAAGACCTACGAAGATATTCAAGTGCTCCGTATAAATCTTCGCTCCAAGAGACACTGCCTCTTCTGGTCGAATACTTCCGTCAGTATTGACATCCAACGTCAACTTGTCGAAATTAGCCAATTGGCCAACACGCGTGTTCTCCACTTGATACGTTACTTTCGAAACTGGCGTGAAGATCGAATCAATCGGAATAACACCGATTGGCTGATCGTCATGTTTGTTCTGATCAGCTGGGCGATAGCCGCGGCCGCGTTCTGCCGTAAGCTTCATGTGCAAGTGCGCATTTTTACCCAATGTTGCAATGTGAAGATCCGGATTCAGTACTTCTACATCACTATCAAAAGTAATGTCAGCAGCTGTTACTTTTCCTTCACCTTGTACATCGATCTCTAAAGTTTTCTCTTCATCAGAGTAAATTTTCAGAGCCAGTTTTTTCAAGTTCAAAATAACAGTTGTCACGTCTTCTACTACACCTTCAATGGTAGAGAATTCATGAAGCACACCGTCAATTTGAATGGATGTTACAGCAGCGCCAGGAAGTGAGGATAATAGGATACGACGCAAGGAGTTTCCTAGTGTAGTACCATATCCACGCTCAAGCGGTTCTACAACGAACTTTCCAAATGTAGCATCATCGCTGATCTCAACCGTTTCAATCTTTGGTTTTTCAATTTCGATCATTTCTAAAGCCCTCCTTTAAAACGTCGAAACCCCGGTTAGAATTACTTCTAACCGAAATTCCCCATATTGGTTCCCGTTTCTGCATCTTGGCGATACGTCTCTTACTGTATGACCTGATCGCTTTTAAGCTATCATAACCCATTATAGACAAGGATACAAATTCTATACAGCAAGCAGGAAAAACTTATACGCGACGACGTTTTGGCGGACGGCAGCCGTTATGCGGAACTGGAGTGACGTCACGGATCGCTGTTACTTCAAGACCTGCAGCTTGAAGAGAACGGATCGCAGCTTCACGGCCAGCACCAGGGCCTTTAACTGTTACTTCTAGAGTTTTCATGCCGTTTTCGACAGAAACTTTAGCAGCAGCTTCAGCAGCCATTTGTGCAGCGAATGGAGTAGATTTACGGGAACCTTTGAAACCAAGGGAACCTGAGCTGCTCCAGCTGATTACGTTACCTTGAACATCAGTAATCGTAACGATTGTGTTGTTGAAAGTAGAACGGATGTGAGCAATACCAGTTTCGATATGCTTTTTCACACGACGTTTACGAGTTTGTTGTCTACGTGCCATAGTTTGTTACCTCCTTACTTATTTTTTCTTGTTAGCGATTGTTCGGCGTGGGCCTTTACGAGTACGAGAGTTGTTCTTCGTTTTCTGACCACGAACCGGCAAACCGCGACGGTGGCGAAGACCACGATAAGAACCGATCTCGATCAAACGTTTGATGTTAAGAGAAACCTCACGGCGAAGATCACCTTCAGTTGTGTAAGCTTCAATTGCTTGACGGATTCTAGCTAGTTCGTCTTCTGTAAGATCGCGAACGCGTGTATCTTCAGAAACACCAGCTTCTTTCAATACTTGTTGCGATGTGTTTTTTCCAATACCGTAAACATATGTTAGGGAAATAACAACGCGTTTGTCGCGTGGAATATCAATACCTGCTATACGTGCCATTAGCTACGTGCACCTCCTTGTATTATCCTTGTTTTTGCTTATGCTTAGGATTTTCACAGATTACCATTACTTTGCCTTTACGACGAATAACTTTACATTTTTCGCATATAGGCTTTACAGATGGTCTTACCTTCATCATCTATTCCTCCTTTAGTATCGGAGCTAGTCAATTTATTTATAACGGTACGTAATACGTCCTTTAGTTAAGTCATAAGGGGAAAGCTCTACCGTTACTTTATCTCCTGGAAGAATTCGAATAAAGTGCATACGAATTTTACCGGAAACATGTGCTAAAACGGTGTGGCCATTCTCTAACTCCACCTTAAATTGCGCATTTGGCAATGTATCAGTGACAGTTCCTTCTACTTCAATTGCATCATCTTTCGCCATCGGTCTATCTCCCTTCTTCAAATCTCTTCACGGTATGATTGACATAAGTAGATATCGCAAATCGCAGTTTACCATTGGTTACGCGACCAGCTTCTAGAAGACTGATCCGGACTTCCGGAGATATATATGGCAGCAGTTCTACATGACGCAAAGCTTTGCGCTTAGGAGAATCAAATCTGCGTTTATCACCGTCAGCAAGCAACACAAAACGACTGTCAATTTTTCGAATGACAATCGCAAGCTGGCCTGCTTCTCGCCCATGTACGATACGAACAACCTGCCCGATTTGTGGAACTGTATTCGTTTCGCTCAAACATGATCACCTTCAGTTTAGCTCGTTTCGAAGCTGTACATAAGTTAGCATTATATGCTGCAAACAAGGAGCATATTCTACCACCTTCCTGCCCAGATGTCCAGGTTAGGAAAGCTGCATGTTAGGGAATCTATATAAAGTCCACAAACTGGATCACAATTTGTTTCATGATTGTTCATATTCAGCCTTGTCAATTAGCGTCAGGATATCAGTAAGGCACGGTTCCGATGATGGAAGTTTGAACGACTCACAAATGTAAATCGTTTCAACTCTACCACGAGGTCTATTATACTCTATCAAGGGACAGAATGCATCCTTACGCTATTAGAAGCTAAAGATCAATTCCATCCGTTTTAAGAGAGTATAGTTTGCACACCTGTATCAGCGAAGATTATTCAAGCGCTGATCGATGTCGTGGAAGACCTGATCGATTGCTTGGTCACCGTTCACTGTTACAAGATAGCCCTTGTCGTTGTAGAAATCTAATATCGGCTTTTGCTGATCGATATTGACTTCCAAACGTTTTTTCACCGTTTCCGGCTTATCGTCGTCTCGCTGGATCAGCGCAGTACCATCCTTGTCACAGACGCCTTCCTCTTTTGGAGGGTTGTAGACGGTATGATACGTAGTACCGCATGTCGGACAAACCCATCTGCCAGATAGACGCTCCACCAACTTCTCTTGCGGAACCTCTACATGTAAGACGTAATCTACATTAGCATTCAATTCGTCCAGCAATGCGTCAAGCGCTTCTGCCTGAGCAAGCGTACGAGGAAAACCGTCAAGTAAAAATCCGTTATTGGTGTCATCCTGCCCTAAACGGTCACGGACTATACCAATGGTTACTTCATCCGGAACTAGTTTCCCTTGATCCATATAAGCTTTCGCTTCACGGCCAAGTTCTGTTCCTTCTTTGATTGCTGCTCGGAACATATCTCCTGTAGAGATATGAGGGATGCTATATTTATCTACAATCTTTTCTGCCTGTGTGCCTTTACCAGCACCCGGCAGACCCATAAGAATTAAATTCAACGAAATTCCCCTCGCTCTCGTCTGTTTGTAGACTGTTCTCTATTTCATGAAGCCTTTATAATGACGCTTCACTAACTGGCTTTCTAACTGCTTCATCGTCTGCAACGCTACCCCTACCACGATCAGCAGGCTCGTTCCTCCGATTTGGACAGAAGTCGGCAAGTTGGCAATAGAACCTAGAATAATAGGTAATACAGCTACAGCAGCCAAGAAGAGAGACCCAACGAAGGTTAAACGATACATCACACTGGTGAGGTACGTTTCTGTGCTTTTACCTGGGCGAATACCCGGGATGTAGCCACCTTGCTTGTTTAAGTTCTCTGCCATTTGTTCCGGATTAACCTGAACAAATGTATAGAAGTAACTAAATGCAAGAATTAGGACTACATAGATTACCATCCCAATTGGTTGCGTATAATCGAATACGTTCTCGATCGTAGTTGCCACGTTACCTTCAAAAAAGCTCGCGATAGTACGCGGCGCATAGATAAAGGAAACGGCGAAAATTACAGGGATTACACCCGCAGCGTTAACTTTAATCGGCAAGTGAGTGGATTGTCCGCCTACTTGAGATCGACTAGTTGTACGCTTAGAGTACTGGATCGGAATTTTACGAAGTGCTTGGGTAATATAAATTACACCAACAATTACGGCAATGATCACAATAGCGATAATTGCAACGATCACGACATTCAGGAATAAATCATCACCTGGATTGCTGAAGTACTGCTCCCATAGCTGGTTCACACCATTCGGGATAGCTGCAGCGATACCGGCGAAGATGATAATAGAAATACCATTACCAACACCATGAGCTGTGATCTGTTCTCCTAACCACATCAAAAATGCTGTTCCCGCGGTCAACACGAGTGTAATGACAGCGAATTTGTAGAAACTTGGTTCAGATATAAGCATGCCGCCGGATAACTGATTGAATCCGATGGACATACCGACTGCCTGTATTAACGCTAGCACGATAGTGGCATAACGTGTCACTTGTGCTAATTTACGACGTCCCATCTCACCTTGCTTTTTCCACTCACTGAATGTTGGTATAACATCCATTTGCAGAAGCTGCATGATGATCGAGGCAGTGATGTATGGCATAATACCCATCGCAAGGATAGAGAAGTTCTGCAATGCACCGCCGCCAAATGTATTCAGGAAGCCGAATACGTTCTGCTGGTTCATAAAGTCAATCGCCGAACGATCTGTGAAAGGAACCGGAATAAACGTACCAATCCTGAATACGATCAACATTAGCAATGTGAAGATAATTTTATTTCGTATATCTTTTACACGCATAAAATTGGAGATTGTACGAAACATTAGATCACCTCTGTTTGACCGCCCGCTGCCTCAATCGCTTCTTTAGCAGAAGCTGAGAACTTGTGAGCTTTAACAGTAAGTTTCTTTTCAAGATTCCCGTTACCTAGAACTTTGATACCGGCTCTCAATTTGCTAACAACTCCGCTTTCAAGTAGAAGCTCTGGAGTTACTTCAGTTCCCTCTTCGAAACGGTTAAGGGACTCAAGGTTAACAATTGAGTACTCAGTACGGTGGATGTTTGTGAATCCACGTTTAGGAAGACGTTGGAATAGTGGCATTTGTCCACCTTCGAAACCTAGACGTACACCGCCGCCAGAACGTGCTTTTTGTCCTTTATGTCCGCGGCCGGATGTTTTACCGTTACCTGAAGACATACCGCGACCTACACGATTGCGAGTCTTACGTGTTCCTTCTGCTGACTTCAATTCATGAAGTTTCATAATGGCACCTCCTCTTTTACATTTGGATCATTATACTTCTTTAACTGTTACTAGATGAGAAACTACGTTAATCATACCGCGCACAGTTGGGTTGTCATCCAAGACAACTGATTGACGGATTTTCTTAAGACCTAGAGCAGCAACAGTTTTGCGCTGTTTCTCAAGTCTTCCGATCGTACTGCGGTTGAGGGTGATTTCTAATTTGTTAGCCATGTGCTTTCCCTCCTTATCCTAACAGTTCTTCTACAGACTTTCCACGAAGTTTCGCAACTTCTTCTGCACGTTTCAATCTGCTAAGGCCGTTAAGTGTAGCACGAACCATGTTGATTGGTGTGTTAGAACCAAGTGATTTAGAAAGGATATCTCCAATACCACCAAGCTCAAGCACTGCACGTACAGGTCCACCGGCGATAACTCCAGTACCTTCTGCTGCTGGCTTCATTAAGATGTTTCCAGCGCCGAATTCACCGATGATTTCATGTGGAATAGTTGTACCGACGATAGGTATAGTGATTAGATTTTTCTTCGCGTCTTCGACAGCTTTACGAATCGCTTCTGGCACTTCTTGTGCTTTACCAGTACCGAATCCTACATGGCCGTTTTTATCGCCTACTACTACAAGAGCAGCGAAACGGAAACGACGACCACCTTTTACTACTTTCGCAACACGGTTAACCGTTACTACGCGTTCTTCAAGATCAAGTTTGTTCGGGTCAATTGTTGTACGCAAAATATGTCCCTCCTTTTACGATTAGAATTGAAGTCCAGCTTCACGAGCTGCTTCAGCCAATGCTTTTACACGTCCGTGGTATAGATATCCTCCACGGTCAAATACGATTGTTGTTACGCCAGCTTCTTTCGCACGGTTAGCAACAGCTTCTCCGACTTTCTGAGCAGCTTCCACATTGCTAGTAGATTCTAGGTTAAGGCTTGCATCCTTAGTAGAAGCGTTAGCAAGTGTTTTGCCAGTTGTATCATCGATTAGCTGTGCGTAGATGTGTTTGTTAGAACGATAAACGTTCAAACGCGGACGCTCAGATGTTCCTGAAATGCTCTTACGGACACGGTTGTGTCTTCTCTTACGCAATTCGTTTTTTGCAGCTTTTGTAATCATTCAGGTCACTCCTTTCTGGTTCCAAGAAAACCTTATTTCGCTGTTTTACCTTCTTTACGACGTACGAATTCGCCTTCGTAACGGATTCCTTTACCTTTGTAAGGCTCTGGAGGACGGATTGCACGGATGTTAGCTGCAACTGCGCCAACTGCTTCCTTATCGATACCTTTAACTACTACACGAGTGTTGGAAGGTACTTCGACATCAATACCATCACGATTTTCAACTTCAACTGGGTGAGAGTAACCAGCGTTAATTACGACTTTCTCACCTTGTTTAGTGGCACGGTAACCTACACCGATGATTTCAAGAGCTTTCTCGAAACCAGTGTGTACGCCTTCTACCATGTTACCAATAATGGCACGAGTAGTTCCGTGAAGAGTACGGTGTTCCTTACTTTCAGATGGGCGTTCAACAGTAAGAACGTTCTCTTCGATTTTGATCACCATATCTTGGTTGAATGTACGAGTTAGTTCCCCTTTAGGACCTTTAACAGTCACAGTGTTGTTATCGTTAGTGATTTCAACTCCTGCAGGGATTTCAAGAATCTTTTTACCTACGCGGGACATATGTGCACCTCCTTACTTATTGTGGATAATTACCAAACGTATGCTAGCACTTCGCCGCCTACAGCTTGCTCACGTGCTTCTTTATCAGACAATACGCCTTTAGAAGTTGAAACAACTGCGATTCCAAGTCCGTTTAGGACACGTGGGATCTCGTCAGATTTCGCGTAAACACGAAGACCAGGTTTACTGATACGTTTAATACCAGTGATAACACGCTCGTCGTTTTTACCGTATTTCAAAAAGATGCGTAGAACACCTTGTTTATCATCTTCTACGAATTCGTAATCACGAATAAAGCCTTCACGTTTAAGGATATCAGCAACATCCTTTTTTAACTTAGAAGCAGGAAGCTCCAGCTTTTCATGACGAACAGTATTTGCATTACGAATACGAGTTAGCATATCTGCGATAGGATCTGTCATAACCATTAATCATTACCTCCTTCCCTGATTTAGGGGATTACCAGCTTGCTTTTTTAACGCCAGGAATTTGACCTTTATAGGCTAGTTCGCGGAAACAAATACGGCATAGCTTGAATTTACGAAGTACAGAATGTGGACGTCCGCAACGTTCGCAGCGAGTGTACTCTTGTACTTTAAATTTCTGTGGGCGCTGTTGTTTCGCGATCATAGATTTTTTAGCCACAATATTCCCTCCTTTTTACCTTTATTTTTGGAAAGGCATGCCTAGCTGAGTTAGTAGCTCACGAGCTTCTTCGTCAGTGTTGGCTGTAGTTACGATAACGATGTCCATTCCACGTACTTTACTTACTTTATCGTAATTGATTTCTGGGAAGATTAGCTGTTCTTTAACACCTAGCGTGTAGTTTCCACGACCGTCAAACGCTTTGTTTGAGATTCCACGGAAGTCACGTACACGTGGAAGTGAAACTGCGACTAATTTTTGAAGGAATTCATACATACGCTCTCCGCGCAATGTAACTTTCGCTCCGATTGGCATACCTTCACGTAGACGGAAACCTGCGATAGATTTCTTCGCTTTCGTGATGATAGGCTGCTGACCAGCAAGCAAAGCCAATTCTTCTACTGCAGAATCAAGTGCTTTAGAGTTTTGAACGGCGTCACCGACACCCATGTTGATTACGATCTTTTCGATCTTTGGTACTTCCATAACGGATTTATAGCTGAATTTTTCCAATAGAGATGGAGAAATTTCGCCTTGGTATCTTTGTTTCAATTCATTCATCGAGTAGCCCTCCTTTCAGAAGAAATTATTTATCGATAGCTTGACCGGATTTTTTAGCGATGCGGACTTTTTTGCCGTCTTTCACTTCATAGCCAACGCGAGTAGGCTCTCCAGTTTTAGGATCGATCAGCATTACGTTAGAAACGTGAATAGCTGCTTCGATGTCAAGGATTCCGCCCTGCGGGTTATCCTGAGAAGGTTTTGCGTGTTTTTTGACGATGTTTACGCCTTCGACAAGAACACGGTTCTTCTTCGGATAAGCTTCAAGGATAGTACCTTCTTTACCACGATCTTTACCAGTGATTACTTTGACTTTGTCACCTTTTTTAACATGCATGTGTACTGCACCTCCTTAACAAGGCATTAAGTGTATTACAATACTTCAGGAGCAAGGGATACGATCTTCATGAACTTAGCGTCACGCAATTCACGTGCAACTGGTCCGAAGATACGAGTTCCTCTTGGGCTCTTGTCGTCTTTTACAATTACAGCCGCATTCTCATCGAATTTGATGTAAGAACCATCTTTACGACGAACGCCGCTCTTCGTACGAACGATAACAGCTTTAACAACTTCACCTTTTTTGACAACGCCACCAGGTGTTGCTTGTTTCACCGTACAAACGATTACGTCACCGATGTTAGCTGTTTTACGACCAGATCCGCCAAGTACTTTAATAGTTAGTACTTCACGAGCACCAGAGTTATCAGCGACTTTCAAACGAGTCTCTTGTTGAATCATACGAGTGTTACCTCCCTTCGGAATCCTTCCGAGCGATCTTAAATTAGATAATTACTGCTTCTTCTACTACTTCAACCAAACGGAAACGTTTCGTTGCAGACAATGGACGAGTTTCCATGATACGGACCAAGTCACCAGTTTTTGCTGTGCCGTTTTCATCATGTGCTTTTAACTTCTTAGAGTACTTAACACGTTTGCCGTACAGCTTGTGAGTTTTGTAGGTTTCAACAAGAACAGTGATTGTTTTATCCATTTTATCGGATACAACGCGTCCAACGTAGACTTTACGATTGTTACGTTCACTCATGTCGCGAACCTCCTCTCGGAATTTAGTTATTTACGCTTACTTCTCTTTCACGAACAACAGTCTTCATGCGAGCAATTGTTTTACGGACTGTGCGAATACGTGCAGTATTCTCAAGCTGTCCAGTAGCTAATTGGAAGCGCAGGTTGAAAAGTTCTTCTTTAAGAGACTTAACTTTTTGTTCAATTTCGGCAGTGGTAAGTTCTTTGATTTCATTAGCCTTCATTGATTTCACCACCAATTTCTTCACGTTTTACGATCTTAGTTCTTATTGGCAATTTATGAGAAGCAAGACGCAATGCTTCACGAGCCACCTCTTCAGGTACTCCAGCTACTTCGAACATAATTTTACCAGGTTTTGTAACAGCTACCCAACCTTCAGGTGAACCTTTACCAGAACCCATTCGAACTTCTAGAGGTTTTTTAGTGTATGGCTTATCCGGGAAGATTTTGATCCATACTTTACCGCCACGTTTCATGTAACGAGTCATTGCAATACGGGCAGATTCGATTTGACGGCTAGTAATCCAAGCTGGATCTAAAGCTTGAAGACCCCATTCACCAAATGCAACTTCTGTACCGCCTTTTGCACGACCATTCAATTTACCACGGTGTTGTCTACGATATTTTACGCGTTTAGGCATTAACATAATGCTTTTCCCCCTTCCTTATCGGTTGTTTTTTGTTGGAAGGACTTCGCCACGGTAGATCCATACTTTAATACCAAGCTTACCATAAGTTGTGTCAGCTTCAGCTGTGCCATAGTCAATATCAGCACGTAGAGTATGAAGTGGAACTGTTCCTTCGCTATAAGATTCTGCACGAGCGATGTCTGCTCCGCCTAGACGACCAGAAACTTGAGTACGGATACCTTTAGCACCAGCACGCATTGCACGCTGCAATGTTTGTTTCTGTGCACGACGGAATGAAATACGGTTTTCAAGTTGACGAGCGATGTTGTCTGCTACTAATTTAGCATCAATATCGACACGCTTCACTTCTACGATGTTGATGTGAACACGTTTGCCAGTAAGGCTGTTTAGAGCTTTACGTAGCGCTTCAACTTCAGAACCGCCTTTACCAATTACCATACCAGGTTTACCAGTATGAATAGAGATGTTTACACGGTTAGCAGCACGTTCGATTTCCACTTTGGAAAGCGCAGCATCTTTCAAACGTTGTTCTAAATAATCACGGATTCTGATATCTTCGTGTAGTAAATCGGCGTAATCTTTGCCACCGTACCATTTGGAATCCCAGTCACGGATGACGCCGACGCGAAGACCTGTCGGATTTACTTTTTGACCCACTGCTTAACCCTCCTTCTTTTCTGTAACAACCACTGTAATGTGGCTAGTACGTTTGTTGATTTGGCTTGCACGACCTTGTGCACGTGGACGGAAACGTTTCAATGTAGCACCTTCGTTAACGAATGCTTCAGAGATAATAAGGTTATCCGTATCCATTTCATAGTTATGTTCTGCGTTAGCAACTGCAGAACGAAGTACTTTTTCTACTGGCAATGATGCACCACGCTGAGTGTGACGCAGAATTGCAATAGCTTCTCCAACATTTTTTCCTCGAATTAAATCAACTACTAAGCGAACCTTACGAGGAGCAATGCGAACTGATTTTGCCATAGCTTTTGCTTGCATTTAGGATTGCCTCCCCTCTTAGCGTTTTGTTTTCTTGTCGTCCGCTGCGTGACCTTTGTACGTACGAGTTGGTGCGAATTCACCAAGTTTATGACCTACCATATCTTCAGTAACATAAACAGGTACGTGTTTACGGCCATCGTAGACAGCGATTGTGTGTCCAACGAATGTTGGGAAAATAGTAGAGCGACGGGACCAAGTTCTGATAACTTGTTTCTTATCGCCTTCGTTCATTTTGTCGACTTTCTTTAGCAAATGATCATCTGCGAAAGGTCCTTTTTTCAAGCTGCGACCCATACATAAACCTCCCTTTGCGATATGGAGACGGGTGAAAATCCCCGTCTTGCTACCACATTATTTTTTACGCTTACGCACGATAAACTTATCAGACTGCTTGTTACGTTTACGCGTTTTGTAACCAAGTGTCGGTTTGCCCCATGGAGACATTGGTGATTTACGTCCGATAGGAGCGCGTCCTTCACCACCACCGTGTGGGTGATCGTTAGGGTTCATTACAGAACCACGTACAGTTGGGCGTTTGCCCTTCCAGCGAGAACGTCCTGCTTTACCAACGATGATTAGTTCGTGTTCTAGGTTACCAACTTGACCTACTGTCGCACGGCAAGTACCTAGTACTAGACGTACTTCACCAGAAGTTAGTCTTACAAGAACATATTTACCTTCACGTCCAAGGATTTGAGCCTGTGCACCAGCAGAACGAGCTAGCTGAGCGCCACGACCTGGCTTCAATTCGATGTTGTGGATGATTGTACCAACTGGGATAGAAGCAAGTTCCATAGCGTTACCTACTTTAAAGTCAGCACCTTCACCAGAAAGGATTTCAGTTCCTACTTCCAAGCCTTTTGGAGCAAGGATGTAGCGTTTTTCACCATCAACATAGTGAATAAGAGCGATGTTCGCAGTACGGTTTGGATCGTACTCGATTGTAGCAACGCGTCCTGGTATTCCATCTTTGTCGCGTTTAAAGTCAATAATACGGTATTGACGCTTATGTCCGCCACCTTGGTGACGTACTGTCAATCTACCTTGGTTGTTACGTCCGCCACGTTTATGAAGCGGTGCAAGCAATGCTTTTTCAGGCTTGTCAGTTGTGATTTCAGCAAAATCCGATACAGACATATTACGACGTCCGTTAGTGGTCGGTTTATACTTTTTAATCGCCATCTTTGTTTCCCTCCTTCTCTATTAGTTCTTAAACACCTTCGAAGAAGTCGATTTCTTTACTGTCTTCTGTAAGTGTTACAACTGCTTTTTTACGATCTGGGCGGTATCCGCCGTAACGACCTTGACGTTTGAATTTACCCTTAAGGTTAAGTGTGTTGATCTGCTCCACTTTAACACCGAAGATCACTTCAACCGCTTGTTTGATTTCGATCTTGTTGGCACGTTTGTCAACTTCGAACGTATATTTCTTATCAACCATAAGGTCAGAAGAATGTTCCGTAATTACAGGGCGCTTAATAATATCACGTGGATCTCTCATTATGCAAGCACCTCCCCTGCTTTTTCAGCTGCCTCTTTCGTTAAGATCAGCTTATCATGCGTTAGCAAGTCAAGAACGTTTACTTCGCTTTGTGTCAACACTTTAACGTTTTTAAGGTTGTTAGCAGAACGTACAACTGTTTCGTCTTTTTCTGCAGTAACGATCAATACCTTTTTATCTACGTTGAGTGCGTTAAGCATAGCAACGACATCTTTTGTTTTAGGAGCATCAAATGCAAGGCTATCTAGAACGAAGATGCTTTCTTCTTGTACTTTAGAAGATAGTGCTGATTTAAGCGCTAGACGACGAACTTTTTTAGGTAGTTTGTAGCTGTAGCTGCGTGGAGTCGGTCCGAAAACAGTTCCACCGCCAACCCATTGTGGAGAACGGATGGATCCTTGACGCGCACGGCCAGTACCTTTTTGACGCCATGGCTTTCTTCCGCCGCCTCGTACTTCAGAACGTCCTTTTACTTTATGCGTACCTTGACGCATAGAAGCACGTTGCATTAGTACAGCTTCGTGTAATACATGTGTGTGTGGCTCAATACCGAAAACGGAATCGTTCAATTCGATATCACCGACTTGAGAACCGCTTTGGTTGAATAGTGCTACTTTAGGCATGATATATCCTCCCTTCGTATTATGAATTAGTTACCTTTTACGGCACCTGATACTTTCACGTAAGATTTTTTCGCGCCAGGCACGTTACCTTTAACAAGGATAAGGTTGCGCTCAGCGTCAACTTTAACGATTTCAAGGTTTTGAACAGTAATTTGCTCTCCGCCCATTTGTCCTGGTAATGCTTTACCTTTGAAAACGCGCATAGGGTCAATTACACCCATAGAACCTGGTCTTCTGTGGTAACGAGAACCGTGTGACATTGGTCCGCGGGATTGGTTGTGGCGCTTGATCGCACCTTGGAATCCTTTACCTTTAGAAGTACCTGTTACATCTACAACGTCTCCTGCAGCGAAAATCTCTACGCTTAGCTCTTGGCCAACTTCATGTTCAGCTAGAGCAGCGTCACGGATTTCACGAATGTAGCGCTTAGGTGTTGTGTTTGCTTTCTCAGCATGGCCCTTCGCAGGTTTGTTAGCGTTGTTTGCTTTCTGATCAGCAAATCCTAGTTGCAATGCATTGTAACCGTCAGTTTCGACAGTTTTCTTTTGAAGAATTACGTTTGGTTCAGCTTGGATAACTGTAACAGCTTGAAGTTCACCATTTTCAGTGAAAAGCTGTGTCATGCCGATCTTGCGTCCCAAGATTCCTTTCGTCATCCGTTACACCTCCTATTTGTTGTTAAATTATAGTTTAATTTCGATGTCCACACCGGACGGTAGGTCAAGTCTCATCAAAGAATCGACTGTTTGCGGTGTAGGACTTACGATATCGATAAGACGTTTGTGAGTACGCATTTCGAACTGCTCACGAGAGTCTTTGTATTTGTGCACCGCACGTAGAACTGTATATACAGATCTTTCTGTAGGAAGCGGAATCGGACCTGATACGTTAGCACCAGAGCGCTTCGCTGTATCTACGATTTTTTCTGCAGACTGATCAAGGATTCTGTGATCGTATGCTTTTAAACGGATTCTGATTTTCTCTTTTGCCATTATTTTCCCTCCTTTATCGCCCTTATTTTTTAGGACATTCTCAGCGGAAATTAACTTGACCACCCTGCCATGGCAAAGGGGCCTGGTGTGCCAACAACCTCCCGCATCATCGCCTTTTAAATGACCAACATTATAATTATATAGAAAAAACGCGGTCAATGCAAGTCTTATCTAGATTTACAGTTTCTAAACAGTAATCTTTCATAAGATGACACTTTATGTATTATACAGAGGCTTCCACCTGTTTTCAAGTGATTTCGGCATTTTTTACAAATCAGCACCGCTGCCAATGTTTGGTTAAGGCAAATAAAAAAAACAGACAGCACGTCTGCTGTCTGTTTTTCTATATTGTTATATCAGCTTACGCTTCGATAACAGATACAACGCCTGATCCAACAGTACGTCCACCCTCACGGATAGAGAAGCGAGTACCATCTTCGATAGCGATTGGAGAAATAAGTTCTACACTCATTTCTGTGTTATCGCCAGGCATGATCATTTCAGTACCTTCTGGAAGGTGAACTACGCCAGTTACGTCAGTTGTACGGAAGTAGAACTGTGGGCGGTAGTTAGTGAAGAATGGAGTGTGACGTCCACCTTCATCTTTAGAAAGAACATAAACTTCAGCTTTGAACTTTGTGTGTGGAGTGATTGTACCTGGCTTAGCAAGTACTTGTCCACGGTTGATGTCTTCACGGGATACACCACGAAGTAGCGCACCAATGTTGTCACCAGCTTCAGCATAGTCAAGAAGCTTACGGAACATTTCAACACCTGTAACAGTTGTTTTCTTGTTCTCTTCAGCAAGACCGATGATGTCAACTTCGTCGCCGACTCTTACTTCACCACGTTCAACACGGCCAGTTGCTACTGTACCACGGCCAGTGATTGAGAATACGTCCTCAACAGGCATCATGAATGGTTTTTCTTTGTCGCGCTCTGGAGTTGGGATGTACTCATCAACTGCATCCATAAGTTCGAAGATTTTCGCTTCGTAGTCAGCGTCGCCTTCAAGAGCTTTAAGAGCAGAACCTTTGATTACTGGTACATCATCACCAGGGAAGTCATATTCGCTTAGAAGATCGCGAACTTCCATTTCAACAAGTTCAAGAAGCTCTTCGTCGTCAACCATGTCACATTTGTTTAGGAATACAACGATCGCAGGTACACCTACGTTACGAGAAAGTAGGATGTGCTCACGAGTTTGTGGCATTGGACCATCAGCAGCAGATACTACTAGAATCGCACCATCCATTTGTGCAGCACCAGTGATCATGTTTTTAACATAGTCAGCGTGACCTGGGCAGTCAACGTGTGCATAGTGACGAGTTTCAGTTTCATATTCTACGTGTGCAGTAGAGATTGTGATTCCACGTTCTCTTTCTTCAGGTGCACCGTCGATTTGATCATAAGCCATAGCTGTACCGTTACCAGACTTCTTGTGAAGTACAGTAGTGATAGCTGCAGTTAGTGTAGTTTTACCATGGTCAACGTGTCCGATAGTACCAACGTTAACGTGGGATTTGGAGCGGTCGAATTTTTCTTTACCCATTAGTAATTCCTCCTTAAATATAGAAAATATCATGTAATAGATAGTATGTTTCTTGTATTGCGGAAGCATACGCACGCGCACGCAGGCTTCCACTACAAGTTATACTTGATTACTGTCAAAAAATCAATTATTGACCAGCGTTTTTCTTAATAATTTCTTCTCCAACGCTTTTCGGAACTTCTTCATAGTGGTCAAATGTCATTGTGTAAGTTCCACGGCCTTGTGTGTTGGAACGCAACGCTGTTGCGTAACCGAACATTTCAGCTAGTGGTACGAATGCATTAACTACTTGAGCAGGTCCGCGTGTATCCATACCTTCTACACGGCCGCGACGGGAAGTGATGTCGCCCATGATGTCTCCCATGTATTCTTCAGGGATAACAACTTCCACTTTTACAAGTGGCTCCAAGATGACAGGCTGACATTTGTTCTTAGCGTTCTTAAGCGCCATAGAAGCAGCAACCTTAAAGGCCATCTCGTTGGAATCGACATCGTGGTAGCTACCATCAAATAGAGATGCTTTTACGTCGATTAGCGGATATCCAGCTAATACACCGTTTTCCATCGATTCTTTGATTCCAGCTTCAACAGATGGGATGTATTCACGAGGAACTACACCACCAACGATTTTGTTTTCGAACTCAAAACCGGCACCTTCTTCGTTTGGCTCGAATTTGATCCAAACGTGACCGAACTGTCCGCGTCCACCAGACTGACGTACGAATTTACCTTCGACTTCAGCAGATGCACGGAATGTTTCGCGGTAAGCAACTTGCGGAGCACCTACGTTCGCTTCTACCTTGAATTCGCGACGCATACGGTCAACGATGATATCCAAGTGAAGCTCACCCATACCAGAGATAATAGTCTGGCCAGTTTCAACGTTTGTTTCCGTTCTGAAAGTAGGATCTTCCTCAGCTAGTTTACCAAGTGCAACAGACATTTTATCTTGGTCTGCTTTTGTTTTCGGTTCAATCGCAACAGAGATAACTGGTTCTGGGAATACCATAGACTCAAGAATTACTAGTGACTTCTCATCACATAGTGTATCTCCAGTTGAAGTATCTTTCAAACCTACTGCTCCGGCGATATCACCAGCGTAAACTGTGGAAATCTCTTCACGAGTGTTAGCATGCATTTGCAGGATACGGCCTACACGCTCACGCTTGTCCTTCGTAGAGTTTTTCACGTATGAACCTGCATCCAATGTACCGGAGTACACACGGAAGAAGGTTAGTTTACCAACGAACGGATCCGTTGCAACTTTAAAGGCAAGTGCACTGAATGGCTCGCTGTCGCTTGATTTACGTACAACTTGTTCTTCAGATCCTGGAACAATACCTTCGATAGCTGGTACGTCAGTTGGTGCTGGCAAGTAATCAACAACACCGTCGATTAGAAGCTGTACACCTTTGTTTTTGAATGCTGAACCACAGAATACTGGGTAGAATTCAACAGAAAGAGTCGCATTACGAACTGCTTGTTTAAGCTCTTCGTTAGTGAACTCTTCCCCTTCAAGGTAGCGTTCCATAAGACTTTCATCTTGTTCCGCTACAGCTTCAATAAGGTTTGTGCGATATTCATCCACAAGATCCTTCATATCAGCAGGGATTTCACGAGTCTCGAATTTTTGTCCAAGATCGTCAAGGTAGAAATGAGCTTCCATTGTGATAAGGTCGATGATTCCTTCGAAATCATCTTCCGCACCGATTGGAAGTTGTACTGGATGCGCATTCGCCCCCAGACGTTCATGCATCGTCTTAACAGAATAAAGGAAGTCTGCACCTGTTTTATCCATTTTGTTGACGAATACGATACGAGGTACACCGTATGTTGTTGCTTGACGCCAAACTGTTTCAGTTTGCGGCTCAACACCGGACTGTGCATCAAGAACAGCTACCGCACCATCAAGTACGCGCAGGGAACGTTCAACTTCAACTGTGAAGTCTACGTGTCCTGGTGTATCGATGATGTTGATACGATGACCTTTCCATGAAGCTGTTGTTGCAGCAGATGTGATTGTGATACCACGTTCTTGCTCCTGCTCCATCCAGTCCATTTGAGAAGCACCTTCATGCGTTTCTCCAATTTTATGGATACGTCCTGTATAGAATAGAATACGCTCTGTAGCAGTTGTTTTACCAGCATCGATGTGAGCCATGATACCGATATTACGCGTATTTTCTAAGGAGAACTCTCTAGCCATGTAGTATATCTCCTTCCTAGAGTGAATTTAAGTTGAATCTTACCAGCGGTAATGAGCAAATGCTTTGTTTGCTTCCGCCATCTTATGCATATCTTCACGCTTCTTAACAGCAGCACCAGTGTTGTTAGACGCATCTAGAATTTCGTTAGCAAGGCGCTCTTCCATTGTTTTCTCGCCGCGTAGACGGGAATAGTTAACAATATAACGAAGACCTAGTGCTTGACGACGCTCTGGGCGTACTTCCACAGGAACTTGGTAGTTAGAACCACCAACACGGCGTGCGCGTACTTCAAGTACAGGCATAACGTTCTTCATGGAATTCTCGAAAACCTCCATTGGATCGTTACCGCTACGTTCTTTAACTAGTTCAAATGCTGCATAAAGAATCTTTTGTGCTTTACCGCGTTGTCCGTCAACCATGATTTGGTTGATCAAACGAGTTACCAATTTAGAGTTGTACAACGGATCTGGTAATACATCGCGTTTCGCAACAGGACCTTTTCTTGGCATATGTTCTCCTCCTTTCCTATAATGTTCATATTATTTTAGTTTTATTTTTTAGGGCGTTTTGTTCCATATTTAGAACGACCTTGAGCACGGCCGTCAACACCTGAAGTATCAAGCGCACCACGTACGATATGGTAACGTACACCCGGTAAATCTTTTACACGTCCGCCGCGGATCAAAACAACACTGTGCTCTTGCAAGTTATGTCCGATACCAGGAATGTAGGCAGTAACCTCAATTCCGTTTGTCAAACGTACACGTGCATATTTACGCAACGCGGAGTTTGGTTTCTTTGGAGTCATTGTACCAACACGAGTACATACACCACGTTTTTGTGGAGAAGACTGATCAGTCAAAGACTTCTTGAAACTGTTGTACCCTTTATTCAATGCTGGAGAGTCAGATTTCTTTGATTTGCTTACGCGACCTTTGCGTACTAATTGGTTAATAGTAGGCATGTTTTTTCCTCCTTTCAAAGCTTTTTGTAATACCACACATCCAGGTGGTTCATTTTTGGGCAAAAAACAAAGCTTTCACGAGCTGAGCTAGCATCAGCTGCGCCAAAACTATCTTTTAATTGCCAAAGTAGCTGTCCCTACATCTATGCCACAAGCTTCTCCTAATCGTTTCATAGAATCGACTTGGATTACTGGTATGCCTAATTCTTCTGCCAGCTTTCTTACCTGGCTGGTAATGTGCTCGGCAGCGTCATTTGCAATGACAACTGTTTCCACTTTAGCCTGCTTCATGGCTTTCAGTGTTTGTTTGGTTCCGATAACGATTCCCGTGTTAGCTTGTGCTACTTTTTCATAAGACATATGCATATCCTCCAAAGTATACAAGGAGAATCGGAAGCACCTTGAATATAGTATCACTCAAGTAAGGTAATTGTCAATCACCTTACGAGAGATTTACAGTGCTTCCGACAATTATTTAGTTTCCTTGCTTATTAAGGGCACCGTTACGGTGTAACAGATTCTAAATCCTGATCTTCTGTCGTTTCTTCAGGTACATCCAGTTTCGCTTTAATCTTACGATACTGCGGCATACCAGTACCTGCTGGAACTAGTTTACCGATGATAACATTCTCTTTCAGGCCGAGAAGCTCATCACGCTTACCTTTAATTGCTGCATCAGTCAAGACACGAGTTGTTTCCTGGAAGGAAGCAGCAGACAAGAAGGAATCAGTTTCCAGGGAAGCTTTCGTAATACCAAGTAATACTGGCTTACCGCTTGCCGGCTGTAAGTCTTCTTGAAGTACAGAACGGTTTGCTTCTCTGAATTGGTGAATCTCAAGAAGAGATCCTGGCAGTACATTCGTTTGCCCGGAATCGACAACACGTACTTTACGAAGCATCTGACGAACCATTACTTCTACGTGCTTATCACCGATTTCTACACCTTGCATACGATATACTTTTTGTACCTCTTTCAATAGATACTGCTGAACGCCAGCTACACCGCGGACACGAAGCAATTCTTTCGGATCGATAGAACCTTCAGTCAGTCCTTCACCCGCTTCAATTGCATCGCCTTCTGCAACACGCAGACGCGCGCCGTATGGAGCTGTGTATGTCTTCGTCTCAACGGTACCTTGAACAACAACTTCTTGTTTTTCTTTGACTTCGTTGATTTCGATGACAGTACCTTTAATTTCAGAGATAACCGCTTGACCTTTCGGATGACGCGCCTCGAACAATTCCTGGATACGCGGCAAACCTTGTGTAATATCATCTCCAGCTACCCCACCTGTGTGGAACGTACGCATTGTAAGCTGTGTTCCTGGTTCACCGATAGATTGTGCTGCGATGATACCAACTGCCTCGCCGACTTCAACGTCGCTGCCAGTTGCAAGGTTACGGCCATAACATTTCTTACAAGCTCCGTGTTTTGTATTACATGTAAACACAGTACGGATTGATACTTCTTCAATCCCTGCTTCAATAATCTGTCTAGCTGTATCTTCATTAATCAATTCATTCTTCGTTACGATGACATCGCCTGTTTCTGGATGTTTCACATTCTCAAATGCTGTACGTCCAACAAGACGGTCATACAATGGTTCAATCATTTCTGTGCCTTCTGTAAGTGCGCGCACTTTCAAGCTGCGATCCGTTCCGCAATCTTCTTCACGGATGATAACATCCTGTGCAACGTCTACTAGACGACGAGTCAAGTAACCAGAATCGGCTGTTTTCAGAGCGGTATCGGCAAGACCTTTACGCGCACCGTGTGTAGAGATGAAGTACTCGAGTACTGTCAGACCTTCACGGAAACTGGACTTGATTGGCAATTCGATGATTCGGCCGGCCGGGTTGGCCATCAGACCACGCATACCAGCAAGCTGCGTAAAGTTAGATGCGTTACCACGGGCACCAGAGTCACTCATCATAAAGATCGGGTTACGGTTGCTCAAGGATTTCATCAGACGTTCTTGAATGTCATCCTTCGCTTTAGACCAGATCGAGATAACGCGGTCGTAACGTTCTTCTTCTGTGATCAAACCACGGCGGAACTGTTTCAATACTTTATCCACACGCGATTGTGCCTCATCAAGAATTTCTGTTTTCTCTTTCAATACAACGATATCAGAGATACCAACCGTAATACCTGCTTTTGTAGAATAGCTGAATCCTAGATCTTTCATGCGGTCAAGCATCTTAGACGTTTCGCTGATTTTGAAACGCTTGAATACTTCAGCGATGATGTCTCCAAGGAAGCCTTTCTTGAACGGTGAGATAACATCGCGCTTAGCGATTTCCTCTTTAATGTTCGCACCCTTCTCTACGAAGTAGTGTGCAGGTGTTTTTTCTTCTAAGTTCTCGCGAGTTGGTTCGTTCATATAAGGGAACGAGCTCGGCAAGATCGTATTAAAGATCAATTTACCTACTGATGTAAGCAAAATCTGTTCATTCTGCTCTGCAGTAAATGTTTCGTTTTTCAGTGAACCTGCATGTACTGCTACACGAGTGTGCAAGTGTACATAGCCGTTCTGATATGCAAGCATCGCTTCGTTAACATCATTGAAAATCTTACCTTCACCGATGGCATCTTCGCGCTCAAGCGTCAAGTAGTAGTTACCTAGTACCATATCCTGAGACGGCGTAACAACTGGTTTACCATCTTTCGGGTTCAAGATGTTCTGCGCTGCAAGCATTAGAATACGAGCTTCTGCTTGCGCTTCTGCAGATAGAGGTACGTGAACGGCCATCTGGTCACCATCAAAGTCAGCGTTATATGCTGTACATACGAGCGGGTGAAGACGGATTGCACGGCCTTCTACTAATGTTGGTTCGAATGCCTGAATACCTAGGCGGTGAAGCGTAGGGGCACGGTTAAGCAATACTGGATGCTCGCGGATAACTTCCTCGAGTACATCCCATACTTCTGGGTGCAAGCGTTCGATTTTACGTTTTGCAGATTTAATATTATGCGCAAGTCCTTTTTCAACCAATTCTTTCATGATGAATGGTTTGAATAGCTCAAGTGCCATTTCTTTCGGAAGACCACACTGATACATCTTCAGATGCGGACCTACAACGATTACGGAACGACCGGAATAGTCTACACGTTTACCTAGTAAGTTCTGACGGAAACGTCCTTGCTTCCCTTTCAGCATATGAGAAAGAGATTTCAACGGGCGGTTACCAGGACCTGTAACTGGACGACCGCGGCGGCCGTTATCGATCAACGCATCAACAGCTTCCTGAAGCATACGTTTTTCGTTTTGTACGATAATGCTAGGAGCACCAAGATCAAGCAAGCGTTTCA
The DNA here is from genome assembly GCF_019056395.1 of Terribacillus sp. DMT04. Taxonomy (NCBI): domain Bacteria; kingdom Bacillati; phylum Bacillota; class Bacilli; order Caryophanales; family Bacillaceae; genus Terribacillus; species Terribacillus sp. DMT04. The sequence continues at coordinate 163,667 of NZ_CP077639.1, read as the reverse complement.
GACGGTTGTTCCGGTTGATTACACGGCGGTACAAATCGTTCAAGTCAGACGTAGCAAAACGTCCTCCGTCAAGCTGTACCATCGGACGAAGCTCCGGCGGGATAATTGGAAGTACATCCAATACCATCCATGAAGGATCGTTTCCAGAATTACGGAATGCTTCTAAAACTTCCAAACGTTTGATCGCACGCGTTCTGCGCTGACCTTGTGCTGTTTTTAATTCTTCACGCAGTGTTTCTACTTCTTTTTCTGCATCAATATCAGAAAGAAGTTTACGGATAGCTTCCGCGCCCATTTGAGCTTGGAACGTATTACCGTATTTTTCGCGATAAAGGCGATATTCCTTCTCAGAAAGAAGTTGTTTCTTCTCAAGCGCTGTGTCGCCAGTTTCTGTAACGATGTACGCTGCAAAGTAAATAACTTCTTCAAGCGCGCGAGGGGACATATCTAGTACAAGACCCATACGGCTTGGAATACCTTTAAAGTACCAAATGTGAGACACAGGAGCAGCTAGCTCGATGTGTCCCATACGCTCACGGCGTACTTTTGCTTTGGTAACTTCTACGCCGCATCGATCACATACGACACCTTTATAACGGACGCGTTTGTATTTTCCGCAGTGACATTCCCAGTCTTTTTGAGGACCGAAGATACGTTCACAGAACAAACCGTCTTTCTCGGGTTTCAACGTACGATAGTTGATCGTTTCCGGCTTTTTCACTTCTCCGTAAGACCAAGAACGAATCTTATCAGGTGAAGCCAAACCTATTTTCATAAACTCAAAATTATTTACATCTATCAAGGGGCCTACCTCCCTTTTAGTATCCCGTTACTGCCCTGCAGTTGATGTTACGTCGCTTAACCTTCCTGCACATCAAGATTGATGCGGTCAGGTGCTTGCGTATCGTCTTCATCCTCGAGTTCGCGCAATTCTACTTCTTCTTCATCACCATTGAGGATTTTAACATCCATACCAAGACTCTGAAGCTCTTTGATCAATACTTTGAATGATTCTGGTACACCTGGCTCTGGTACATTGTCACCTTTAACAATAGCTTCATAAGTTTTCACACGTCCGACTACGTCATCGGATTTAACTGTTAGAATCTCTTGCAATGTGTATGCTGCACCATATGCTTCAAGTGCCCATACCTCCATCTCACCGAAACGCTGTCCACCGAACTGTGCTTTACCACCGAGCGGCTGCTGCGTAACAAGAGAGTAAGGACCCGTGGAACGTGCATGCAGCTTGTCATCAACCATGTGGGCAAGCTTGATCATGTACGATACACCAACAGAAACGCGGTTATCAAATGGTTCACCGGATCTTCCGTCGTAAAGGATTGTTTTCGCATCACGCGGCATTCCAGCTTCTTCAAGTGTTTCCCAAACATCTTCTTCACGCGCACCATCAAATACTGGTGTTGCAACGTGGATGCCCAGAGCACGAGCTGCCATTCCTAAATGAAGCTCAAACACCTGACCGATATTCATACGAGATGGTACCCCTAGTGGGTTAAGCATGATATCAACTGGTGTGCCGTCTGGCATGAACGGCATATCCTCTTCTGGAAGGATTTTAGAGATAACACCTTTGTTACCGTGACGTCCGGCCATCTTATCCCCTTCAGAAATCTTACGTTTCTGAACGATGTAAGCACGCACTAGCTGGTTTACACCTGGAGGAAGCTCATCGCCATCTTCACGGTTGAAGATTTTAACATCCAAGACAATACCGCCGGCACCATGTGGTACACGAAGGGAAGTATCACGTACTTCACGAGCCTTTTCACCGAAGATTGCGTGCAATAGACGTTCTTCAGCAGAAAGCTCTGTTACGCCTTTAGGTGTTACTTTACCAACAAGCAAATCACCATCGGAAACCTCAGCACCGACACGGATGATACCGCGCTCGTCAAGATTCTTCAGTGCGTCTTCCCCAACGTTAGGGATATCGCGAGTGATTTCTTCTGGTCCAAGCTTCGTATCACGAGCTTCTGATTCGTACTCCTCGATGTGGATAGATGTATAAACATCATCTTTTACAAGGCGTTCACTCATGATGATCGCATCCTCGTAGTTATAACCTTCCCATGTCATGAAGGCAACTAGTACGTTACGACCAAGTGCAAGCTCTCCATCTTCCATAGAAGGTCCGTCAGCAAGGATTTCTCCTTTTGTGACGCGGTCGCCAACACTTACGATTGGACGCTGGTTATAACAAGTTCCTTGGTTGGAACGTTTAAACTTCTGCAAACGATAACGGTCTGTATCGCCTTTTACTTCACTGCCGCCAACTTCTGTAACGCGGCGTACAAAGATTTCTTTTGCTTCTACACGCTCTACGATACCGTCTTCGCGGCAGATAACAGCTGCACCGGAGTCTTTACCAGATACATATTCCATACCCGTACCAACGATTGGCGCTTCTGGCTGCATCAACGGTACTGCTTGTCGCTGCATGTTCGCACCCATTAGTGCACGGTTGGAGTCATCGTTTTCCAAGAAAGGAATACACGCCGTTGCGGCAGATACAACCTGCTTCGGTGATACGTCCATGTAATCAACGCGATCACGGCCTACGATTGTATTCTCCTCACGGAAACGAGCAACTACTTCTTCGTTCTCGAAGCTTCCGTCTTCTAGTAACGGAGAGTTTGCCTGTGCGATAACATAGTTATCTTGCTCATCAGCAGTTAGGTAGTCGATATGTTCTGTAACACGGTTTGTTTCTGGATCAACGCGGCGGTAAGGCGTTTCGATAAATCCAAATTTATTCACTTTCGCATAAGAGGATAGTGAGTTAATCAAACCAATGTTCGGACCCTCTGGCGTTTCGATCGGACACATTCTTCCATAGTGGGAGTAATGTACGTCACGAACCTCAAAGCCGGCACGTTCCCGCGTAAGTCCACCAGGTCCCAAAGCAGAAAGACGACGTTTATGCGTCAATTCGCCAAGCGGATTCGTTTGGTCCATGAACTGGGAAAGCTGAGAGCTACCAAAGAACTCTTTAATTGATGCAATTACCGGACGAATATTGATCAGCTGCTGCGGTGTGATGGAAGAAGTGTCTTGGATAGACATACGCTCTCTTACCACACGCTCCATACGAGATAGACCGATACGGAACTGGTTCTGAAGCAGCTCACCAACAGAACGCAATCTTCTGTTACCAAGATGGTCAATGTCATCTGTGCCGCCTACTTCATACAATAAGTTAAAGAAGTAGCTGACAGCAGATAAGATATCAGCAGGATCAAGGTTCTTGATGCTGTCATCAACCGTAGCGTTACCAGTGACATTTAATGTGCGCTCACCTTCAGGATCTGTAGGATCGACGATTTTAATTGTCTGCACTACAACTGGCTCTTCTACAACACCATCATGAGGTTCAACAACATTTTCACCGAATTTACTGTTTGTTCCGTCCAAGTAAGGAAGGATCTTATCAAGCAAACGACGGTCTAATTTATCGCCTTTTTGAGCAAGCACTTCGCCTGTCTCTTCATCAACAACTGGCTCAGCCAAAGTTTGGTTGAAAAGACGGTTTGCGATGTTAAGTTTTTTATTCATTTTGTAACGACCTACATGCGCTAGGTCATAACGTTTTGGATCAAAGAAACGAGAAACAAGCAAGCTTTTTGCATTCTCTACTGTTGGCGGCTCACCTGGGCGAAGACGCTCATAAATCTCAAGCAATGCTTTTTCTGTTGTTTCTGTATTGTCTTTCTCCAAAGTGTTACGTAGGTATTCGTTCTCACCAATTAAATCAATGATTTCTTGGTCAGTTCCGAATCCAAGTGCACGAAGCAATACAGTGATTGGCAGTTTACGAGTACGGTCAATACGTACGTGTACAACGTCTTTCGCATCTGTTTCAAATTCCAGCCATGCACCACGGTTAGGAATTACAGTTGCTGTATGACCGCGTTTTCCGTTCTTGTCAACTTTTTCACTGAAATAAACACTAGGGGAGCGAACAAGCTGAGAAACGATAACACGTTCCGCACCATTAATGACGAACGTACCTGTATCAGTCATTAATGGGAAGTCACCCATGAATACTTCTTGTTCTTTCACTTCGCCTGTTTCGTTATTCAACAAACGGACCTTCACACGAAGTGGAGCGTTATAGGTAACGTCTCTTTCTTTCGCTTCATCTACTGGATACTTCGGTTCGCCAAGGCTATAGTCGACAAATTCCAGAGATAGATTACCCGCAAAATCCTCAATCGGGGAAATATCCTGGAACATTTCTCGCAATCCTTCTTCTAAGAACCATTCATAAGAAGCGGTTTGAATCTCGATAAGATTCGGTAACTCTAGCACTTCACTAATACGTGCATAGCTTCTGCGCTGGCGGTGTCGTCCATACTGAACTACTTGACCTGTCAACAGCTTCACCCCTCAAATCAAACATTAGTAATGTATTCAAGCTACAGTCCGTAAACTGCAGTAAATCAACACTTTGCGACAGTTTATTCCCGCTGCCTGCATGAGACATAACGGGCCTTCTTCGGATAAAGGTCTGCCTGAATTGCCGGAAATGCCGATTGACTTTCCAAGCAATAAATTATATATTGTAGCTAACATAAATGAATCGCCACAATATTTACATTGTTCACATCTTCTCTTTTACATAGAAAAGCATTCGCATAAATACGAATGTGATGTGAATGTTGTAATGAAGCGGGCTTCCCTTCCTGTTTAATCAAAAACAAAAAGTGGTATAGTCTCAACAGCAAAATTCTCCCTACTGTTCACTCTGCGCCGCCTGCAAACTAAAAGCGAAAAAGGTTTTTTCATAAAAACCGTTAAAAATTCAGCTTACTAGCTCCCCCGAATGGCGACATACCCTAATCATACATATTAAAATAAAAATCGACGACGGCAAAAAGCATAATAATGATAGCAGTCTTGCCAATCAGCCGACAGTTTAAACACGATGACTGAAGAAAATTATAATTTTCTCCAAGTATCGTTACCTATTGGCATTTTACAATACTATCACAAGCATTTCTTAGAGTCAATCTTTTTTAGCTAGCAGAATATAATAGCCTTTATCTTTTTTCACGATCTCACAAGAACCGAATAGCTGATTCAATTTTTCCTGAGCAGATGGCGCACCCTGTTTCTTCTGGATTACTACCCAGAGCTCACCTTGAGGAAGCAAGGCGTTATAGCTTTCTTCAAATAATTGATGAACTAGCTTCTTGCCTGCCCGGATTGGAGGATTAGTGGCAATTGCTGCAAATTTGCGGTCCGAAAAAGCAGTTAAGCGATCACTCACATAAAAAGACGTATTGTCCGCACCATTCGCCTTTGCATTCTGTCTCGCAAGTGCAACAGCACGTTCATTCACATCACTCATAACAACAGAGCGTTCTTCGTATGTTTTTGCGAACGAAATGCCAATTGGCCCATACCCACAGCCCAGGTCTAGTATATCCCCTTTAATTTCTGGCTCACGGAAAACATCAATTAAGACCCTAGAACCGAAATCCACTTCTTTCTTGGAAAACACACCGCTATCCGAAGTGAATACGAGTGCCTTTCCCTTTAAGCTGAACTGCCATGTAACAGGAGCACTTTCGGAATTTGGCTGGTTAGTATAATAATGATCCGACATAATTGGTCACCTTCTTTTTCAGGATCCATTCACGACTGCCATGGAGAAATGGAGAAATAGATAAAAGGAAAGCTCGCCCGAGGGCGAGCTTTCTTGTTATTACTTAACTTCTACAGAAGCTCCAGCTTCTTCAAGTTTAGCTTTAAGTTCTTCAGCATCTTCTTTAGAAACGCCTTCTTTGATGTTACCAGGAGCGTTATCTACAAGGTCTTTCGCGTCTTTAAGACCTAGACCAGTTGCTTCGCGTACAGCTTTAACAACTTTGATTTTAGAAGCGCCAGCGCTTGTAAGAACAACGTCAAATTCAGTTTGCTCTTCAGCAGCTTCAGCAGCGCCACCAGCAGCAGCAGCTACAGGAGCAGCAGCAGTTACGCCGAATTCTTCTTCGATAGCTTTAACTAGATCGTTCAATTCTAGAACGGACATACCTTTAATCTCTTCAATGATTGTCTCTTTAGACATGTTATTTCCTCCTTGGAAAATGTGTATTTTTGTTTGGAAGTCTCAGGCTGCCTTACGCGCCTTGCTCTTCTTTTTGTTCCGCGATTGCTTTCGCTGCATAAGCGAAGTTGCGAACCGGTGCTTGTAGCACGCTAAGCAACATAGAAAGCAAGCCTTCGTAGTTCGGTAGAGATGCAAGTTCTTGCACTTGTTCTACAGTAGCTACATTGCCTTGGATGACACCAGCTTTGATTTCTAGCGCTTCATGCTTTTTAGCGAACTCGTTCAAGATCTTAGCAGGAGCGATTACATCTTCATTACTGAAGGCAATAGCAGTTGGGCCTGTCAAGTTCTCGTCTAGTTCTGACAAACCAGCTACTTCTGTAGCACGGCGAGTCATTGTGTTTTTGTAAACTTTGAAATCCACGTTAGCTTCACGAAGCTGTTTGCGAAGTTCAGTCACCTCAGAAACAGAAAGACCACGGTAGTCTACGATTACTGTAGATTGGCTCGCTTGGAATTTATCAGCGATTTCCGTAACAACCTGTTTCTTTTGTTCGATGATATTGGACATATGTTCCACCTCCTGTTAGCTTGTTCACCATTATACCTGGAGTTAACATGAAAAATGCCTCCATTCGACATGGAGGCATGATCATATAGGAACAGTCGGAACAGACTGCCTGTTATATCTCACACACCTCGGCAGGAGATTAAGCCCGAAGGCACCTGCTGTCTTAGGTATAACGTTTATTAGGTTTTAACCACAGTTGATTATATAGTGTTTCCAGTTAGATGTCAATAGACGATTAACGGAAAGGAGATACGTCAACTTTGATTCCAGGACCCATAGTAGATGCAATTGCTGCATTCTTCATGTAAAGGCCTTTGGAAGCTTGCGGTTTAACTTTAACTAGCTGTTCGATCAATGCAACAAGGTTTTCTTCCAATTTCTCTTGAGAGAAAGAAGCTTTACCGATTGGTACATGAACGTTAGATTGCTTGTCAACGCGGTACTCAACTTTACCAGCTTTGATTTCCTGGATAGCTTTTGTCACGTCGAAAGTAACTGTGCCAGTTTTCGGGTTAGGCATAAGACCTTTTGGTCCTAGTACACGGCCCAATTTACCAACTTCAGCCATCATGTCCGGAGTTGCAACGATTACGTCAAACTCGAACCAGCCTCCGTTGATTTTTGCGATTAGATCTTGTTCGCCAACGAAGTCAGCTCCAGCAGCTTCTGCTTCTTTTGCTTTATCACCTTTAGCGAATACTAATACGCGCTGAGATTTACCAGTACCATGCGGCAATACCATAGCTCCGCGAATTTGCTGGTCAGCTTTCTTAGGGTCTACTCCCAAACGGAAAGCAGCTTCGATTGTTTCATCAAATTTAGCAGTTGCTGTCTTTTTGACAAGTTCAACAGCTTCTTTTACTTCGTACAGCTGTGTACGATCAACAAGCTTAATTGCTTCTTGTTTCTTTTTGCTTTTTACAGCCATTTCCTTTTCCTCCTCGGATTGTGGTTTTAACGGTAGGACCTCCCACTTGTTAAAGCGGAGCGGACAAAGCCCGCTATTGCCGGAAATGCCGGCTTTTAAAAAGGCTGCGAAATGGTATCCTCCATTCACGCAACCTCGTCATTTTCCTTGATTGAAACAGAATTAGTCTTCGATGACAATTCCCATACTGCGAGCAGTACCTTCAACCATACGCATTGCTGCTTCAACACTTGCAGCATTCAAGTCAGGCATTTTGGATTCAGCGATTTCTTGTACTTTATCGCGTTTAACCGTAGCAACTTTGTTGCGGTTCGGTTCACCTGATCCTGATTCGATACCAGCTGCTTTCTTAAGCAAGACTGCAGCAGGCGGAGTTTTAGTGATGAATGTAAATGAACGGTCTTCGAATACCGTGATTTCAACTGGAATGATCAAGCCAGCTTGCTCTTGCGTGCGGGCGTTAAATTCCTTACAGAATCCCATGATGTTCACACCTGCTTGACCTAATGCCGGTCCTACTGGTGGAGCTGGATTCGCTTTTGCTGCAGGGATCTGCAATTTTACAACTTTGATTACTTTTTTAGCCACGAGACACACCTCCTTAAGTCCGTGATGTGGTAATAGGGCTTGTCACCCTCCCACTCAACATGTCTGTATATAGCTATAGATAGTATAAACTATAGTCATTAACATTAAGATTCTAGCATTTATCCATAAACAATGCAAGAGGCCTTCCAGATAAATTCCGGATAAGGGAATTATAATTTCTCGATCTGCGAGAAGTCAAGTTCAACTGGAGTTTCTCTTCCAAACATATTTACATGAACTTTGACTTTCTGTTTATCCATGTCAATATGCTCGATTGTTCCTGTAAAGTCATTAAATGGACCATCGGTAACACGAACACTTTCTTTCTCTTCGAAATCGAAATCTGTCAGTGCTTCTTCCATACCCATCCGCTTCAGAATAACTTCTACTTCTTCTTCTAATAACGGCGTCGGTTTAGACCCAGAACCAGTTGAGCCAACGAAACCTGTTACTCCAGGTGTATTCCGCACAACATACCATGAGTCATCTGTCATGACCATCTCAGTCAAAACATAACCAGGAAAAACCTTTTTCATCGATGTTTTACGTTTGCCGTTCTTGATCTCTGTTTCTTCATCTTCTGGAACAACGACGCGAAAGATTTTATCCTCCATCCCCATAGAATCGAGTCTCTTCTCCAAGTTGGCTTTTACTTTATTTTCATACCCAGAATAGGTGTGTACAACATACCATCTTTTTTCCATGTGTCAGGACAAACGCTTGTCCTTCCCTCCCTTTAGTTCTTAGTTATTGCAAATGCTGAAGCAAAAAATCCAATTTAAAAAACCCGTATAGAAACGGGTTTTTCGCTGCGAGCAATATTTAATATCATTATAGCATATATTAGTGGGTATTATTCAAAAGAATAAATTTAAGAGCTCCGAGATCCCAAAATCGACCAAACCGAAAAATATAGCTGTGAACGCAACTGTCAGGACAGTTACAATTGTATAACGGAATAATTCCTTGCCGGTTGGCCAGCTGACCTTCTTCATCTCTTTTGATACATTTCTCAAAAACGTAACAGGATTCATGGTACTACCCCCAAACTTTCGCCGACAGGCATTGATGTCTATTTCGTCTCCCGATGGACTGTATGCTTGTCGCATCGTTTACAGAATTTCTTTGTCTCTAATCGCTGTGTTTGATTTGCATTCTTAGCTGTTGAATAATTGCGGCTCAAACATTCTGAACACGCTAATGTAACTGTTTTACGCAGTATTTCCACCCTCTTCGGGTAATTTTGACACAATTTTACTGTAGCACGCTTAAAATGGCTTGTCAACGGCGCTTATAGTGTCACTTCGCTGATTTCTAGATAACGTTCTAACTTCCGCTTTACGCGCTGAAGTGCATTGTCTATTGATTTGACGTGTCGCTTCAATTCCTCAGAAATCTCTTGATAAGATCTGCCATCCAAGTAAAGAGCCAGCACCTGTCTTTCCAATTCACTAAGCAGCTGTGCCATCTTCTCCTCCATATCAAGGAAACGTTCCTGGTTGATAAGGACGTCCTGCGGATCACCCGCTTTGGAACTGACAATGATATCGAGCAATGTCCTGTCCGATTCTTCATCATAAATCGGCTTGTCCAATGATACATATGAATTGAGCGGGATATGCTTCTGTCTTGTTGCTGTCTTAATTGCTGTGATAATCTGTCTTGTCACACACAGTTCAGCAAATGCTTTAAATGAGGCCAGCTTTTCCCCGTTAAAATCACGGATGGCCTTGTACAGACCAATCATACCTTCTTGCACAATGTCTTCCCGGTCGGCTCCAATCAGAAAATACGTACGAGCTTTTGCTCTGACAAAATTTCGATACTTGTTAATCAGAAAATCTAGGGCATCAACGCGTCCTGCTTTAACTAAATCTACAAGTGCACTATCTTCCATCACTGCATAATCCTGGTCTTCCGTCCGCTGTTTGACAATTGTCACTTAAGGATTCCCCCTGACCATATATACCGCGAGTACATTAGGGTCATTATACAGTCGGTCCAAATAACCGTCAATATACTACTTTGGCTATTTCTTCCTTCTGCGCCAAGCTTCGAGGGTATCTCGCACTTCAGGCTTTAAAGGGATTTTTGGCGGAAAATGTCGAGTATTGTATCCTTCTATTTCCTGGTCGATTTCCCGCTCAATCTGCTTGATTTCCAGATATAGTTCTCGAGATGATTTACGAAGTGCACCTTGCCCAAATATAGTACGCTGCTCTGCGTAATCGCTTGTTGCAACGTAGACTTGTGTCTTGACATTTTTCAACGTTTTAATCAGTTTTTCGATACGGTCATCAGCTGTCTCTTTTTCTTTTGTATACACAACTTCTACTTTAAAATTTTCGTATTTTTTCTCCAAACCTCTCACATGGTAAGCATCAAATACGACAATGACTCGCTGACCTGTGTATGCCTGATACTCAGCCAGCTTCTCAATTAAAAGCTGGCGTGATTGTTCAAAGTCCCTATCGCGGAGTGCGTGCAGTTCATCCCATGCACCAATGACGTTATAGCCATCGACCACTAAGATAATCATTTTTATTCTCCTAACGGAAAACGCTGGCGATGAACTTCATACATAAGCAGACTTGCTGCAACACTTGCGTTAAGAGAAGTAACACTGCCTTTCATTGGGAGGGCAACTGTCCAGTCACATTTCTCCCGAACAAGTCGGCTAATGCCTTTTCCTTCATTGCCAATCACAAGACCTATTGCTCCGACAGCATCCAGGCGACGGTAATCAATTGCCCCTTCTGCTGCTGTGCCGGCAATCCATACATTCCGCTCCTTCAGTTCATCAATCGTCTTAGCCAGATTGGTTACCCGTGCGACCGGAATATACTCTATTGCTCCGGCAGAAGTTTTCGCCACTGTAGCTGTTAAGCTGACCGAGCGCCGCTTCGGAATAATAACACCATGCGCTCCGACAGAATCAGCTGTCCGCAATATGGAGCCAAGATTATGCGGGTCCTCCATCTCATCCAGGATAATGAAGAATGGTTCCTCTCCTCTTTCCTCTGCTACACGGAATAAATCGTCCACCGTGCTGTATTCGTATGCGGCTACAGATGCAACGATTCCTTGATGACTTCCCTCAATAAGCTGATCTAATTTCCGTTTCGGTACTTTTTGCACAATTGTGCCGCTCGCTTTAGCAAGTTCTTGTATTGACTGCCATGTTTTTGGCTGCAAGTGCTCTGAAACCATAATCTTGTTAATAGATCGGCCTGATCGCAACGCTTCTGTTACGGGATTCTTCCCGATTATCCATTCATCTGCCATGCTGCTGTCTCCTCTCTTCTACGTGTGTAATTGCTGCTTGTACAAGAAATTCCAGACGATCGGTATCTTCCAGCAAATAGTGATAGCCGATTAACGCCTCAAATCCTGTACTATATCGATATGTCTGAACGTCCGTATTTTTTGGAACCGTACCGGATTTGGCATTACGCCCTCTTCGAACGACACCCTGTTCATCCTCTGAAAGCATATCCTGCTCGAGCCAATCCCGAATCACCCTCGCTTGCGACTTAGCGGAAACGAAGGTGACAGCTGCGTGATGCAGCTGATTCGGCTTGACCTCTCCTTTCTGAAGAAGATGGCGGCGGACATAGATTTCATATACAGCGTCTCCCATATAGGCGAGCGCTAGACTTTTCGTTTGCTTCACGTTCATGCCTTACCCTCTTTTCCAGCGCGTACCTTGCGACGTATCCTCGAGGATGATGTTTTTCTCCTTTAGCAGGTCGCGAATTCGATCTGCTTCCTGAAAGTCCCGATTCTTACGCGCTTCCACTCGCTGCGTGAGCAAGCCTTCGATTTCATCATCTAGTAATTCTTCTTCTGCAGTGAATACAATTCCAAGCACTCCACCAAGTTCCTCGAATGCTTTTGTGAATGCATCAATTACCTGCTCAGATGTTTGATCTTGCTGTAAGTACACATTTGCTTCTTTAGCAAGATCAAACAGAACAGAAACAGCATTGGCTGTATTGAAATCATCATCCATCTCTTGTTCAAATCGAGTTACAAGCTGCTGTACCAGCTCCAAAATACGCGCTTCATTGCTATCATGATTTGTGCTTGCAGCTTTACGATGCTGCAGATTGTCATATGCATTCTTAATTCGCGCCAATCCTGTTTTTGCACTTTCCAATAGTTCATCTGTGAAGTTGATTGGATTGCGGTAGTGCACACTCAGCATGAAGAAACGCAGCACTTGCGGATCATGCTTCTTAATCAGGTCATGCGCAAGAATGAAGTTGCCAAGTGATTTAGACATTTTTTCGTTGTCAATATTTATGTGCCCGTTATGCATCCAGTAGTTCGCAAATGATTTCCCATTGAGTGCCTCTGATTGAGCAATCTCGTTCTCATGGTGCGGAAAAGTTAGATCCTGACCGCCTGCGTGAATATCAATAGTATCACCTAGGTGTTTCTTCACCATAGCCGAGCATTCAATATGCCAGCCAGGACGTCCGTGTCCCCATGGTGTTTCCCAGGAAACTTCTCCAGGCTTTGCATTCTTCCATAATGCAAAATCAAGCGGATCATCTTTTTGTTCGCCAACACGAATACGTGCACCAGAGCGAAGTTCATCAATAGGTTGGTGAGACAGTTTGCCGTAGCCGTCGAAGCTTCGTGTGCGGAAGTATACATCCCCTTCCGAAACATACGCATGCCCATTATCAATCAAGCCTTGAACAAAATCGATAATCTCTTCCATGCTTTCCGTAACACGCGGATGCAGTGCACCTTCTTTCACGCCTAACGCCGATGTATCCTCTTTGTAAGCTTGAATGAATTTCTCTGCTACCGCGTAAACATCTTCGCCCATTTCCTTAGCTGCGTTAATAATCTTATCGTCAACATCCGTGAAATTCATAACATATTTGACTTCATAACCGCGATATTCCAAATAACGGCGGACTGTATCAAATACAATTGGCGGCCTGGCATTTCCAATGTGAATGTAGTTGTAAACCGTAGGCCCGCATACATACATACTCACTTTTCCTTCTTCCATTGGAACAAACGGTTCTTTCTTCCGGCTTAACGTATTATAAATCTTTACCGACATGCTGCTTCTCTCCTTTTGCTGCAGCTAATTCCCGCTGCAATTCTTTTATGTCCTGGTCCATTTGTTTTAGTTTCTCCGCAATTGGATCTGGTAAGTCCTGATGGTCCAAATCTCTTCTGACCCGCTCCCCATCTTTAATGACGACACGGCCAGGAATGCCGACTACGGTTGAACAGTCTGGGACATCATGCAGGACAACAGATCCTGCTCCTATTTTTGAATTGGCTCCAATTGTAATGGAACCAAGTACTTTTGCACCCGTCGCAATAAGTGCATTATCTTTCACTGTTGGATGGCGTTTGCCTTTTTCCTTACCGGTACCTCCCAGTGTCACACCTTGAAATATCGTCACATCATTACCTATCTCACAGGTTTCTCCGATGACGACACCCATTCCGTGATCAATAAAGAATCGGTGGCCGATTGTTGCTCCAGGATGGATCTCAATACCAGTGAAAAGACGACTTACTTGTGAAACAACGCGGGCAAGGAAATAGAATTTATGCTTATACAATTGGTGCGCAAATCTATGAAACCAGATGGCATGCAGACCAGAGTACGTTAGGATAACTTCCAGATAAGAACGTGCCGCTGGATCTTGGTCAAAAACAACCGTAACATCCTCTTTCAGCATTTTGAAAAATCCCATTTTCCCCTTCCTTTCCGCTTCCTTCGTTCCACAAAAAAAGCGCCTCTGTACAATGACAGAGACGCTTTTTGCGCGGTTCCACTCTATTTGGGCGAGTCTGACAGACTTCCCCAGCTTGACTCAGATAACGGTGAGAACCGCTTTGGCCTACTATTAGTTCGGCAAAAGACTCCGAGGTGCATTTCCGCAAAAGCTTTCCAAAGCCGCTCGCAGCATTTGCGGCTCTCTCTGCATGGAAAGACAGATACGTACTTTTCCTCTTCTACGTTCGAATGTGTAGTATTACTATATTATATTTCTGACAAAAAGTGAATGTTTTACTTTGTCAGCTGATCAATCGCAGTACGAAGGCGGTTTTGGACCACCGTTTCACCAAGCAGGTGAATGGAGTTCGGAAGCTCTGGTCCATGTGTGAAGCCTGTCGTTGCAACACGAATAGGCATGAATAGTTTCTTACCCTTTTGACCTGTCTGTTTTTGGGTTGCTTTGATTGCACCTTTAATCGCATCTGGCTCGAATGCTTCCAAAGCTGTCAATTGCTCAGAGAAGGCTTGCAATACCTCTGGTACTTGTTCATCCTTCAAAACTGCCATTGCTTCTTCATCATAAGAAATCTCTTCTTGGAAGAATAGCTCTGTCAATTCAACGATTTCCGAACCATAGTTCAACTGATCTTTATATAACGCAATAAGCTCTGCAGCCCAGTCACGACGAGAATCCTCCATGTTTTCCGGTAGCTTGCCTGCCTGAATCAAATGCGGCAAAGTCAGTTTCTCAATTCGGCCTGCATCTTCAGACTTGATGTATTGGTTGTTCATCCATTTTAGCTTCTGCGGATCGAAAATTGCTGCAGAAGTAGAAAGACGGTTCGGGTCAAAGATCTTGATAATCTCTTCTTTAGAGAAAATCTCTTCCTCACCGACTGGAGACCAGCCAAGCAAACTAATAAAGTTAAACATTGCCTCTGGCAAGTAGCCTAAGTTCTTATATTGCTCGATAAACTGAAGGATATGTTCATCTCGCTTGGATAGCTTTTTGCGGTTTTCATTCAGAATTAATGTCATATGACCAAACTGCGGCGGCTCCCAGCCAAATGCATCATAGATCATCAGCTGCTTCGGTGTGTTGGAAATATGCTCTTCTCCGCGAAGGATATGTGAAATTTCCATTAAATGGTCATCAACTGCTACAGCGAAGTTATACGTTGGAATACCATTCTTTTTTACGATAACCCAATCACCAAAATCACTAGACTCAAAGCTAATCTCATCGCGTACGATGTCTTGGAACTTATACGTTTTATTTTCCGGCACTCGGAAACGAATACTCGGCTGTCTTCCTTCTTCTACAAATGCCGCTTCCTGCTCCGGTGTCAAATCACGGTGTGCACCTGAATATTTCGGCACTTGTCCGTTTGCCTTTTGCTCTTCACGCTCTTTTTCCAATTCCTCTTCTGTTACATAACATTTATAAGCAAGTCCGCGATCGAGCAGCTCATCTACATATTTTTGATAAATATCCAGACGCTCTAATTGGCGGTATGGACCGTATTCCCCACCGATATCCGCACCTTCATCCCATTTAATTCCGAGCCATTTCAAATAGCTGAACTGACTTTCTTCGCCGCCTTCTACATTACGCTTTTGATCGGTATCTTCTGTGCGGACGATGAATTTCCCATCATGATGGCGTGCATATAAATAATTGAATAGTGCAGTTCGTGCATTACCAATATGCAAATGGCCAGTCGGGCTTGGCGCATATCTTACACGTACAGGTCTTGTCATTAGAATTACTCCCTTTTGTTTTAAGTTAGGCTTGCTGAAGAAGGACAACAGCTTGCGCAGCGATTCCTTCTTTTCGTCCAGTAAATCCTAGTTTTTCTGTTGTTGTTGCTTTTACATTAATTTGATCAGGATCTGCTTCAAGCATGCTTGCTACATTTTCACGAATCTGGTCAATGTACGGCGCCATTTTCGGTGCCTGCGCAATAACTGTACAGTCCAGGTTCCCCAGTTTAAACCCTTTCTCTTTTACAAGCTGCCACACATGGCGCAGCAATACTTCAGAATCCGCATCTTTGAAAGCCGGATCGGTATCCGGAAAATGTTTGCCGATATCACCTAGCGCCAATGCACCTAGGCAAGCATCCGCTATTGTATGTAATAGTACATCTGCATCTGAATGGCCAAGCAGTCCTAATTCGTACGGAATCGTAATTCCGCCGATAATACACGGTCTGTCTTCTGCAAATGCATGTACATCAAATCCTTGTCCAATTCGAAACATTATGTGACCCTCGCTTTATTTACCATTTAAGTAAGCTTCTGCTTTATATAAATCTTCAGGCGTTGTCAGCTTTATATTATCATAGCTGCCTTCTACGATGAATACATCACGCTCGAGACGTTCTACCAGTGAAGCATCATCTGTTCCAAGTACACCATCTGCTTTTGCCGTTACGTGCGCATCATAAATCAACTGATAATCAAAGGCTTGCGGTGTTTGTGCAGCCCACAATAACCCACGGTCCATCGTCTCTAGTCGGTTTCCCCTTCGAACTTTAATCGTATCCGTCACTGGTACTGCCAGCAAGGCAGCTTGATGCTGCTGACAAGCCTCAGCGAGTGCATGGAGCCTTTCAACTGTGACAAACGGACGCGCACCATCGTGTATGAAAACCATACCATTATTTTTAGGCAGAGCTTCCAGCCCCATTAAGACACTCTCTTGTCGCTCACTTCCGCCATAAGTCATATGGATAGCTGTGGCCCATTTCTGCGATGTAAGCACCTCTGCCATCAACTCCTTATCAGCTTTACTGACAACAAGTGTAATTGATTCACACCAAGGATCCTTGTCGAAAACCGTCAGCGTGTGCACAATGAGCGGCTTCTGCCCAATTGAGAGGAATTGTTTATTATGGCCTGCCTGCATACGTTTTCCTTGCCCGGCAGCTAACACGATAGCTTGATAATACATCTACTTTACCGCCTTATATTATGTCGAATCCAAACAAAAGCGATAACATCCCATGTTATCACTTTTGTCTACTTCTATCATGTTATACTTTTTTACAATGCTTTTTCAAGTAATTTCGGCTTCGCAAAGATCATTCTGCCCGCAGATGTCTGCAAGACACTCGTAATTAGCACTTCAATTGTCTTGCCGATATAATTCTTACCTTCTTCGACAACAATCATCGTACCATCATCCAAGTACGCAACACCTTGATTATGCTCTTTACCATCCTTAATTACTTGGACTGTCAGTTCCTCACCCGGAATGACTACCGGCTTCACCGCATTGGCCAAGTCATTAATATTCAGTACCGGAACATTTTGGAACTCACACACTTTATTCAAGTTAAAATCATTTGTCACGACAATACCATTTAGTACTTTAGCCAATTTCACTAGCTTAGAATCTACTTCGGGGATATCCTCGAAATCACCTTCGTAAAATTCCACCTGCACGCCCGGCATTTCTTTTTGGATTCGATTCAAGACATCCAATCCGCGGCGGCCGCGGTTTCGTTTCAATGCATCAGACGAATCTGCAATATGCTGCAGTTCATTCAGAACAAACTGTGGGATGACAATTGTACCTTCCAAGAAATTCGTTTCACAAATATCCGCGATACGACCGTCAATGATAACACTTGTATCCAGCAATTTAGATTTAGGCTGGATTGCTGCCTCTTTATCATCCCGCTCGTCTATCTCATCCGCTGCCTTCTTCCTATCTTTCTTCGGCAAAGTCATCATATTGAGGAACTCATCCCGGCGTTTGAAACCGACTTGGAACCCAATATAGCCAAGGAATATTGTAACGAATAGCGGCAATACTTCCGAAACCAGTACAAAATTAATACCTCGAATAGGTATTGTAATTAGGTACGCGACGACCAATCCAATGATGAGACCAACGCTGCCAAAGAACAAATCAGCTGCCGGCGTTTTAACGAGTGAGTCCTCCACCCAATGGATGAATCCGACAATATAGTCAACCACCCAGAACAGTAATAAGAATAATAGAATAGCTCCGCCAATTAAACCTACAATCGGAGAATCAAGCCAACCGATATTGGCTGTGTTCACTAAATCCATAAGATTAGGGATATAGATGAATCCGATCATACCACCTGCAACGATAATAAATAATTGCACGATACGCTTTAACATTACTGTCACCTCCTAACAGAAAGTATTACCTGAAATAAAATATATTAGACGTAAAAATAAATAATTGCAGTTTAACGGTAGCATGTTTTAGCGTTTCCGTCAATTTAGGAAACATTACATAGTAGCATAGTTATAGCGAATATGTCAAAAAAATATTTCAGAATAAGGAGAGGTTAATCCTCTCCCAGGACAATTCGCAATGCTTCACTTACAGAGTTCACACCGACAACTTTAATCCCTGACGGTGTTGTCCAGCCATCCAAATTCTTCTTAGGCACTATAGCACGCTTAAACCCAAGCTTAGCTGCTTCTTGCACACGCTGTTCAATTCGGGAAACACGCCTAACCTCTCCAGTCAAACCTACTTCTCCAATCATTACATCATCCGGCTTAGTTGGCTTGTCCTTAAAACTGGATGCAATGCTCGCCGCCACAGCTAAATCAATAGCAGGTTCATCCAGACGCATTCCGCCGGCAACTTTCACATAAGCATCTTGATTTTGAAGCATAAGACCAACCCGCTTCTCAAGCACCGCCATTAGCAATGGCACACGGTTATGATCGGTACCGGTAGCCATTCGGCGAGGGTTACCAAAACTAGTAGGTGAGATGAGTGCCTGAATCTCAACAAGGACAGGTCGCGTTCCTTCCATCGATGCTACAACAGTAGAACCCGCCGCTCCTTGCGACCGCTCTTCTAAGAAGATCTCAGAAGGATTCGTAACTTCACGAAGGCCCTCTTCTTTCATCTCGAAGATACCCATTTCATTCGTGCTTCCAAACCTGTTTTTTACACTGCGCAATATCCGGAATGTATGGTGACGCTCTCCTTCGAAGTAAAGTACTGCATCTACCATATGCTCTAGCAGTCTCGGACCTGCAATAGCACCTTCCTTGGTCACATGGCCAACAAGAAAGATTGGTATACCGTTCGTTTTCGCGACGCGCATCAGCTCACTCGTTGATTCCCGCACTTGAGACACACTTCCCGGTGCACTTGTCACTTCTTCTCGATACACCGTTTGGATAGAATCGACAACAACGAAAGCAGGCTTTATCTCCTCAATATGCCGAACAATATCCTGAAGGTTTGTCTCAGACAGAACATACAGCTCATCCGCCTTCACCCCAAGCCGATCGGCCCGCAGCTTCGTCTGGCGAGCCGATTCCTCACCCGATATATACAGAACACGCAATTCCTTCTCCGCCAGCTGTGCACTCACTTGCAGAAGCAATGTGGATTTTCCGATACCAGGATCTCCGCCGACTAACACAAGTGACCCTGGAACAATTCCGCCTCCAAGGACCCGGTTAAATTCCGGCAAGTTTGTCGTAACTCGCGGTTCCTTTTCGGAATGAATTGCTGTAATAGATTGCGGCTTTGCCGCTGTAGATGACGCAGCGGAATGCCGAAATGCACCGCCGCCCGCTGGAGTTACAACTTCCTCGGTAAATGTATTCCAATTCCCGCAGCTCGGACATTTACCCATCCATTTCGCTGATTCATATCCACATTCCTGACATACATACTTTGTCTTACGTTTTGCCAAGCCTATCAAATCCTTCTTCATCATTTTATACGATAATTACGGCACAAAAGTTACAGAAATATATCAATCAAATTATATATTATAGAAATAATTACACAATAAAATAAAAAAGGGAGGCGAAAAACACCTCCCTATTCATTATTTGCCTGTTACGACATACTTACCGTCTTTATCTACATCAATATTCACTTGTTGACCCATGCTGATATTCTCACGCAGCAACTCTTCCGATAACAGATCCTCTATATGCTTTTGGATTGCCCGGCGGAGCGGTCTGGCGCCATATTCCGGATCAAACCCTTCATTAGCAATCTTCTCGATAACAGCATCAGTGAGTGTGAATTCAATCTCCTGCTGCGCCAGACGTTTCTTAAGCTGCTCTGTCATCAATGTCACAATGTCCTTCATGTGCTTCTTCTCAAGCGGATGGAACACGATTGTTTCATCAATACGGTTAAGAAACTCTGGACGGAAAGCTTTTTTCAGTTCCTCTGTAACTTTAGCTTTCATATCTTTAAAGTTTGAATCTGCTTCGTCCATTGCGAATCCAAGTGATCTGCTGCGTTTCAATTCACTTGCACCAACATTGGATGTCATGATCAATACCGTATTACGGAAATCTACCAGACGCCCTTTGGAATCAGTCAATCGACCATCTTCCAGCACTTGAAGCAGGATATTGAATACTTCTGGATGTGCTTTTTCAACTTCATCAAGCAAAACAACAGAATAAGGTTTACGGCGTACCTTCTCAGTAAGCTGTCCGCCTTCTTCATAGCCTACATAGCCTGGAGGAGAACCAACCAAACGTGCAGTGGAATGACGCTCCATATACTCAGACATGTCGATACGAATCATAGCATCTTCATCACCGAACATTGTATCTGCCAGTGCACGTGCCAATTCCGTTTTCCCGACACCCGTTGGGCCAAGGAAGATAAAGGAACCGATAGGACGTTTCGGATCTTTCAGTCCAGCTCTTGCACGGCGAATTGCTTTAGAAATTGCCAAGACAGCTTCTTCCTGGCCAATTACACGTCCATGGAGTGTTTGCTCCATATTAAGCAATCGCTCTGATTCATCCTTCGTCAGCCTTGCTACAGGAACACCTGTCCAGATAGAAACAACAGAAGCGATATCTTCCACTGTGACTTCACTGCTTTCCTGTCCTTGCTTTTCTTTCCATTGATCCTTTGTCTCATCCAGCTGATCACGTAGACGCTGCTCTGTATCACGCAAGGAAGCAGCTTTTTCAAATTCCTGGCTTTGTACAGCTGCATCTTTCTCTTTGCGAACCTCTTCTAACTTCTGCTCAAGCTCTTTCAAATTCGGCGGTGCTGTATAAGAACGAAGGCGTACTTTCGAACCTGCTTCATCAATTAAGTCAATTGCTTTATCCGGAAGGAAACGATCTGTAATATAACGATCGGAAAATTCTGCTGCTGCTCGAATGGCCTCATCTGTAATTGTTACACGGTGATGCGCTTCATAGCGGTCACGTAAGCCAGTTAAAATCTGAATGGATTCTTCAACAGATGGCTCATCTACTTGAATCGGCTGGAAGCGTCGTTCCAACGCAGCATCTTTTTCGATATATTTACGGTACTCATCTAAAGTAGTAGCACCAATACACTGCAATTCTCCGCGAGCCAAGGAAGGCTTCAGGATGTTGGAAGCATCAATCGCTCCTTCTGCCCCGCCTGCTCCAATTAGTGTATGCAGTTCATCGATGAAGAGGATAATATTCCCCGCTTGGCGGATCTCCTCCATTACTTTCTTCAAGCGATCCTCGAATTCTCCGCGATATTTAGTACCTGCTACAACCGTACCCATATCAAGCGTCATTACACGCTTGTCTCGGAGAATCTCTGGTACTTCGTTATTAATGATTTGCTGTGCCAGTCCTTCAGCAACGGCTGTTTTACCGACACCTGGCTCTCCGATTAAAACAGGATTATTTTTTGTCCGGCGGCTAAGAACTTGGATAACACGCTCAATTTCTTTTTCGCGGCCGATAACCGGATCGATATTGCCTTCTTTTGCAATTGCAGTAAGGTCTCGTGCCAAAGAATCAAGTGTAGGCGTATTCGCTCTTGCAGACTGACCACCGCGCTGCTTGCCAGCAGATGATTCATTACTTCCTAAGAGCTGCAACACTTGCTGACGGGCTTTATTCAAGCTGACACCTAGGTTATTCAATACACGAGCCGCAACACCTTCACCCTCACGAATCAAACCGAGAAGGATATGTTCTGTTCCGACATAGGAATGTCCTAGTTTTCTAGCCTCATCTAAGGAAAGTTCAATTACCTTCTTTGCCCGCGGCGTGTAGTAAGGTGTACCCGTAATCTTCTGGCCGCGGCCGATTAGCTGCTCCACCTCTTCTTGAATACGCTCTGTTTCTAATCCTAAAGTAGACAGTGCCTTAGCAGCGATTCCTTCTCCTTCGCTTACTAGCCCTAATAAGATGTGCTCTGTCCCGATATTGTTATGTCCTAGGCGCACTGCTTCTTCTTGTGCCAGCGCAAGGACTTTCTGTGCTCTTTCAGTGAAGCGTCCAAACATCATAGGAAATTTCCTCCTTGGTCACTCAGTTATTTTCTAAGTGCATCCTTTCCCTAATAAGGGATGCACGTAATACATCTCTTTCTCTGCCAGATAAGCTTCTCTTCGCATAACGCTGCAGGAAGCCTGGCTGAATCAAAACCATTAATTCATTAAGTATAGATTGCGGCATATCTTCTATATACCCAAGATCGATACCTAATCTAACATCCGATAAACACGTTGCAGCTTCCTTCGATTCAATAATCCGGCTGTACTGCAATGTACCATAGGAACGAAAGATACGATCCTCCAGCTGAATGCTCAGTTCCTCCGTTAATGTCTCGCGTGCCTGCCGCTCTTGTTCAATCAGCTGACTAACTACGCTCTCCAAATCTTCTACAATATCTTGTTCTGATTTGCCTAGCGTAATTTGGTTAGAAATCTGATAGATATTGCCTTGTGCTTCGCTTCCTTCCCCATAGATACCGCGAACAACTAAACCAAGCTGGTTAATAGCTGGGGTCAAGCGGTTCATTTGGTGCGTCATCGTAAGAGCAGGCAGGTGCATCATAACCGAAGCTCTAAGGCCCGTGCCAACATTTGTTGGACAGGTAGTCAGGTAACCTCTTTCTTCATCGAAAGCATAGGTTATTTTCTGCTCAAGCCAATCATCAACTTCAAATGCTTTATTCAATGCTTTTTGCAGTTGAAAGCCTGGCAAGTACAGCTGAATACGCAGATGGTCTTCCTCATTTACCATAATAGAGACTTGTTCGCTCTCAGAAAGCAAAACTCCTGCCTCTTCCGCATGTTCTGCTAAATGCGGACTAATCAGATGCTTTTCGACAAGTACTTTCTTTTCTATCGGAGAGAGATCTGCTATACGAATGAACTGCAGTGATCCCTGATGGTCAAAAGCAGTATCTTGATAATTCTCCTGAAAGAACTCGAGTACGTCATCTAACTCCTCTGCTTTGGCGATGAGCGGAAAGGAACGATTCTCGAAATTACGAGCAAGACGGATTCGGCTGCTCATGACAATATCGCAGTCAGGTCCATTTTCTTTCATCCACGGACTAATTGCATCACTCATAAAATTCTCAAGCGACATCAGCTTTCCTCCTCTTCTTGCTGTTCCAGAAGGCGGATTTTATCGCGGATTTCTGCTGCCTTCTCAAATTCTTCCGCCTGAATGTATTCCTGCATGGATTCCCGGTAAGCTGCAATCTTGCGTTTTTTCTCAATACCGCTTCCCATTCGCTTTGGTATCTTGCCTTCATGCTTTGTGTTTCCGCTGTGTACGCGTCTAAATATCGGATTTAAGTTATCCTCGAAAGTTTCATAGCAGGAAGCACAACCAAATTTCCCTACGCGAGTGAACTCATGATAAGTCAGCCCGCATTTCGGACAAGCAAGAGCTGTTGCCGATTGGGAGAACTGTTTATGATCTTGAATAGTAGAAGGATTCATATGAAATAGGCCGGATAATAGGTTATGCAAAGAATATCCTTCTTGACCATACGATACATATCCATTCTCTTTTGCACATTGTTCGCATACGTGCATCTCCGTTTTCTGACCGTTAATGACATTTGTCAAATGCAAGGTTGCCGGTCTTATATGACATTCTTGGCACTCCATCAAGACGTCCTCCTTATCTGACTAATACTTGATAGCAGTCAGCATTGATACCAAGATACGAGACCTGACCTCATCGCGAAGCGGTAACGGAAAGGCTAATGTATCCCGGCTTGTTGCTCGTAACATAATCTTCGCTTCTCGCTCTGTCAGAATTTTCTCTTCTGCTAGCCTTTCAATCACACTGTTGGCCGTTTGCTGTGCTACGCGTGGTTGGACCATAGCAATTACTTCGTCTATCAAACTTGCTGCTGTATGGTGTTTTACCCGAATAATACGTATATAACCACCGCCGCCGCGCTTACTTTCAACTAAATAGCCCTTTTCAACAGTGAATCTTGTTTTGATAACATAATTAATTTGGGATGGCACACACTGAAAACGATTAGCTACTTCACTCCGCTTAATCTCCACTTCCTGTTCATCTGCAGATTGCAGAATGTTCTTTAAGTATGCTTCGATTATGTCAGATATGTTGCTCACTCATGCCGCCTCCCTTCTTTTGACTTTGACTATCTTTGACTTTATTATATACGCTTTGCAGAAGGAATGCAAAACTCTTCCTTTCTAGCATAGCCTCGAATAACAGAAAAAAACCCTCAAAAGGGTTTTAACTTTTCGCAGTACTAACTGTGCGGATATTAGGTATGTCTGTTAATTCCTCAAAGAGCTTCATTTCATTTAATGCTTGCCGCGTTTCCAGCCCCACATATAACATTTTACGACCATCATGCTGCTTTTTCATTTTCATATCTGCAAGCGCTAAATGATGGCTTTCCAATACTTCCATAATTGGTGTAACCGTTTCGTCTTTATCTAACTCAATCTCAAGCTGGTATGCTTTCTGTTTTTTATTCGCCAGAAACATCTTTTCAAAGTTATTTAGAAAGATTAAGATCAATAAAATGAGAACAGTTGTAAAGACGGCTTCCATATACATACCGGCCCCAATAACTAACCCCAGTCCAGCTACCGTCCAGACAGATGCTGCTGTTGTGAGCCCCTTAACCGTTGAACCGTTTACAATAATTGTACCTGCACCTAAGAACCCTATCCCGCTAATAACATAGGAAGGTATCCGAGCAGGATCAAATTGTACATAACCATGTTCCTCGCTAAAGGCTGTAAAGCCATATAAGGAAAGAATCATCATGAGGCAGGATCCTACTCCAACCAAGATATGCGTACGCAAACCAGCATGGTGATTTCCCATTCCTCGCTCCATGCCAATTGCACCAGAGAGAAACACTGCTATGATAATTTTCATCATTACTGTTAGTGATTGATCATTAAATAAATGTTCCATTCCCGATTCCCTTCTTTCTCTATGAAGTATATGAAATTTAACTAATAAGTATGAGCATATGTTACAGGAAGTATAGAAGCAACACAAAAAAGCTCCCGATAAGTTAGTCACTAACTCATCGGGAGCTTTTCATCTTGCCTGGCAGCGTCCTACTCTCGCAGGGCGAACCCAACTACCATCGGCGCTGAAGAGCTTAACTGCTGTGTTCGGCATGGGAACAGGTGTGACCTCTTCGCTATTACCACCAGACAATTCAAAGATTCAATTGAATGAACCCTCAAAACTAGATAAGAAACTTCATGCTTTTACATCTCATGCGCTGCCAAGCACCGGAGTGCTTGGTCTTTGGCGTTGACTTACTAACGTCTAGCTGCGTTGAGCTAGATCCAGCTCCAAAGGCCAGAAACTCCAGTATAAGCAATAGCCCTCCAAGGGAAAATTCCCCTTTACGGCCTCTTGCTTATCCTTACGTTTCTAAACGGCCTTTTCCGCTTTTCGTTTTTAGTTAAGTCCTCGATCGATTAGTATTCGTCAGCTGCACGTGTCACCACGCTTCCACCTCGAACCTATCTACCTCATCGTCTCTGAGGGATCTTACTCATTTAAAATGATGGGAAGTCTCATCTTGAGGGGGGCTTCATGCTTAGATGCTTTCAGCACTTATCCCTTCCGCACGTAGCTACCCAGCTATGCTCCTGGCGGAACAACTGGTGCACCAGCGGTGCGTCCATCCCGGTCCTCTCGTACTAAGGACAGCTCCTCTCAAACTTCCAACGCCCACGACGGATAGGGACCGAACTGTCTCACGACGTTCTGAACCCAGCTCGCGTACCGCTTTAATGGGCGAACAGCCCAACCCTTGGGACCGACTACAGCCCCAGGATGCGATGAGCCGACATCGAGGTGCCAAACCTCCCCGTCGATGTGGACTCTTGGGGGAGATAAGCCTGTTATCCCCGGGGTAGCTTTTATCCGTTGAGCGACGGCCCTTCCATACGGCACCGCCGGATCACTAAGCCCGACTTTCGTCCCTGCTCGACTTGTAGGTCTCGCAGTCAAGCTCCCTTCTGCCTTTGCACGCTACGAATGATTTCCAACCATTCTGAGGGAACCTTTGGGCGCCTCCGTTACTCTTTGGGAGGCGACCGCCCCAGTCAAACTGCCCACCTGACACTGTCTCCGAACCGGATAACGGTTCTGGGTTAGAATGTCAATACAGCCAGGGTGGTATCCCACGGATGCCTCCACCGAAGCTAGCGCTCCGGTTTCTAAGGCTCCCACCTATCCTGTACAAGCTGTACCAACATTCCATATCAGGCTACAGTAAAGCTCCACGGGGTCTTTCCGTCCTGTCGCGGGTAATGCGCATCTTCACGCATAGTATAATTTCACCGGGTCTCTCGTTGAGACAGTGCCCAAGTCGTTGCACCTTTCGTGCGGGTCGGAACTTACCCGACAAGGAATTTCGCTACCTTAGGACCGTTATAGTTACGGCCGCCGTTTACTGGGGCTTCGGTTCACAGCTTCGGGACGAAGTCCCTAACCATTCCCCTTAACCTTCCAGCACCGGGCAGGTGTCAGCCCCTATACTTCGCCTTACGGCTTTGCAGAGACCTGTGTTTTTGCTAAACAGTCGCTTGGGCCTTTTCACTGCGGCTTCTCCTAAAAAGAAGCACCCCTTCTCCCGAAGTTACGGGGTCATTTTGCCGAGTTCCTTAACGAGAGTTCTCCCGATCATCTTCGGTTACTCACCGTGCCTACCTGTGTCGGTTTGCGGTACGGGCACCTATTTCCTCACTAGAGGCTTTTCTTGGCAGTGTGAAATCAGGAACTTCGGTACTAAATTTCCCTCCCCATAACCGCCTGGAATATTGTTGAGTGGATTTGCCTGCTCAACTTCCTCACGGCTTGGACGCGCATAACCAGCAGCGCGCTTTCCTTATCCTCCTGCGTCCCCCCATCGTTCAAGCGGATTTAGGTGGTACAGGAATATCAACCTGTTGTCCATCGCCTACGCCTTTCGGCCTCGGCTTAGGCCCCGACTAACCCTGAGCGGACGAGCCTTCCTCAGGAAACCTTGGGCTTTCGATGAAAGAGATTCTCACTCTTTTTTCGCTACTCATACCGGCATTCTCACTTCTAAGCGCTCCAGCCGTCCTCACGATCGACCTTCACCGCCCTTAGAACGCTCTCCTACCACTGACATCGTAGATGTCAATCCGCAGCTTCGGTGGTGTGTTTAGCCCCGGTATATTTTCGGCGCAGCGTCACTCGACCAGTGAGCTATTACGCACTCTTTAAATGATGGCTGCTTCTAAGCCAACATCCTGGTTGTCTAAGCAACGCCACATCCTTTTCCACTTAACACACACTTTGGGACCTTAGCTGGCGGTCTGGGCTGTTTCCCTTTCGACCATGAACCTTATCACCCATGGTCTGACTCCCAAAGTAGATTGATTGGCATTCGGAGTTTGACTGAATTCGGTAACCCGATGAGGGCCCCTAGTCCAATCAGTGCTCTACCTCCAACCATCATCCTTTGAGGCTAGCCCTAAAGCTATTTCGGAGAGAACCAGCTATCTCCGTGTTCGATTGGCATTTCACCCCTACCCACACCTCATCCCCGCACTTTTCAACGTGCGTGGGTTCGGGCCTCCAGTCAGTGTTACCTGACCTTCACCCTGGACATGGGTAGATCACACGGTTTCGGGTCTACGACCACCTACTATATCGCCCTATTCAGACTCGCTTTCGCTGCGGCTCCGTCTATACAACTTAACCTTGCAGGGGATCGTAACTCGCCGGTCCATTCTACAAAAGGTACGCCGTCACCCATTAACGGGCTTCG
The DNA here is from genome assembly GCF_019056395.1 of Terribacillus sp. DMT04. NCBI lineage: Bacteria > Bacillati > Bacillota > Bacilli > Caryophanales > Bacillaceae > Terribacillus > Terribacillus sp. DMT04. The sequence continues at coordinate 135,699 of NZ_CP077639.1, read as the reverse complement.
ACTACTTGTAGGCACACGGTTTCAGGTTCTATTTCACTCCCCTTCCGGGGTGCTTTTCACCTTTCCCTCACGGTACTGGTTCACTATCGGTCACTAGGGAGTATTTAGCCTTGGGAGATGGTCCTCCCGGATTCCGACGGAATTTCACGTGTTCCGCCGTACTCAGGATACACTCCGGAGGAAACCACATTTCAAATACAGGGCTCTTACCTTCTATGGCGGGCCATTCCAAGCCGCTTCATTTACATGGTTTCTTTGTAACTCCAAAGGAGTGTCCTACAACCCCAGAAGGCAAGCCTTCTGGTTTGGGCTAATTCCGTTTCGCTCGCCGCTACTCAGGAAATCGATTTTTCTTTCTCTTCCTCCGGGTAATGAGATGTTTCAGTTCCCCGGGTCTGCCTCATATCACCTATGTATTCAGTGATACGTACTATCCAATAACGAATAGTGGGTTCCCCCATTCGGAAATCTCCGGATCAAAGCTTACTTACAGCTCCCCGAAGCATATCGGTGTTAGTCCCGTCCTTCATCGGCTCCTAGTGCCAAGGCATCCACCGTGCGCCCTTCTTCACTTAACTAATTAAACGCATGATGCTAAAAATTCGCGACAATAAAAATTGTCTTTGCTTTAAAGTTTGATGTTCTGGCATGTTGTTTCTTATCTAGTTTTCAAGGTTCACAAGAGAGATTGATCTCTCAAAACTGAACAAACAACCAATTACGACTTGTCTACTACGAAGTAGTAGTTCCAATTATCCTTAGAAAGGAGGTGATCCAGCCGCACCTTCCGATACGGCTACCTTGTTACGACTTCACCCCAATCATTGATCCCACCTTCGGCGGCTGGCTCCAAAAGGTTACCTCACCGACTTCGGGTGTTACCAACTCTCGTGGTGTGACGGGCGGTGTGTACAAGGCCCGGGAACGTATTCACCGCGGCATGCTGATCCGCGATTACTAGCGATTCCGGCTTCATGCAGGCGAGTTGCAGCCTGCAATCCGAACTGAGAATGGTTTTATGGGATTTGCTTAACCTCGCGGTCTTGCTGCCCTTTGTACCATCCATTGTAGCACGTGTGTAGCCCAGGTCATAAGGGGCATGATGATTTGACGTCATCCCCACCTTCCTCCGGTTTGTCACCGGCAGTCACTCTAGAGTGCCCAACTGAATGCTGGCAACTAGAATCAAGGGTTGCGCTCGTTGCGGGACTTAACCCAACATCTCACGACACGAGCTGACGACAACCATGCACCACCTGTCACGCTGTCCCCGAAGGGAATGCCTTGTCTCCAAGGTTATCAGCGGATGTCAAGACCTGGTAAGGTTCTTCGCGTTGCTTCGAATTAAACCACATGCTCCACCGCTTGTGCGGGCCCCCGTCAATTCTTTTGAGTTTCAGCCTTGCGGCCGTACTCCCCAGGCGGAGTGCTTAATGCGTTAACTTCAGCACTAAGGGGCGGAAACCCCCTAACACCTAGCACTCATCGTTTACGGCGTGGACTACCAGGGTATCTAATCCTGTTTGCTCCCCACGCTTTCGCGCCTCAGCGTCAGTTACAGACCAGAGAGTCGCCTTCGCCACTGGTGTTCCTCCACATATCTACGCATTTCACCGCTACACGTGGAATTCCACTCTCCTCTTCTGCACTCAAGTTCCCCAGTTTCCAATGACCCTCCACAGTTAAGCTGTGGGCTTTCACATCAGACTTAAGAAACCGCCTACACGCCCTTTACGCCCAATAATTCCGGACAACGCTTGCCCCCTACGTATTACCGCGGCTGCTGGCACGTAGTTAGCCGGGGCTTTCTGGTCAGGTACCGTCAAGGTACGAGCAGTTACTCTCGTACTTGTTCTTCCCTGACAACAGAGCTTTACGACCCGAAGGCCTTCATCGCTCACGCGGCGTTGCTCCGTCAGACTTTCGTCCATTGCGGAAGATTCCCTACTGCTGCCTCCCGTAGGAGTCTGGGCCGTGTCTCAGTCCCAGTGTGGCCGATCACCCTCTCAGGTCGGCTATGCATCGTCGCCTTGGTGGGCCATTACCCCACCAACTAGCTAATGCACCGCGGGCCCATCTGTAAGTGACAGCCGAAACCGTCTTTCCATTTTCAATCAGGAGAAAGAAAATACTATCCGGTATTAGCCCCGGTTTCCCGGAGTTATCCCAGTCTTACAGGCAGGTTGCCCACGTGTTACTCACCCGTCCGCCGCTCATTCCACTAGAATCACCCCGAAGGGGTCATCTAGCTTCCTGCGCTCGACTTGCATGTATTAGGCACGCCGCCAGCGTTCGTCCTGAGCCAAGATCAAACTCTCCATGAAAGTGTGATACTTTGCTTCTTGCGCTGACGTTGATCTTATAAAAGACCATGTCGTTTAGTTCGTAATTGGTTGTTTTGTTCAGTTTTCAAAGATCAATATAATGGTGGAGCCTAGCGGGATCGAACCGCTGACCTCCTGCGTGCAAAGCAGGCGCTCTCCCAGCTGAGCTAAGGCCCCGTAATTAAAGTGAAAGTGGTCGGGAAGACAGGATTTGAACCTGCGACCCCTTGGTCCCAAACCAAGTGCTCTACCAAGCTGAGCTACTTCCCGTAATGGCGCGCCCGAGAGGAGTCGAACCCCTAACCTCTTGATCCGTAGTCAAACGCTCTATCCAATTGAGCTACGGGCGCATTATTAAAGTGCCGAGGGCCGGACTCGAACCGGCACGGAGGAACCCTCCGCAGGATTTTAAGTCCTGTGCGTCTGCCAATTCCGCCACCCCGGCAAGCTGAATTAGTCTTTTAAGTAGTTATGGAGCGGAAGACGGGATTCGAACCCGCGACCCCCACCTTGGCAAGGTGATGTTCTACCACTGAACTACTTCCGCGTTTAATCTAAATGGTGCGGGTGAAGGGACTTGAACCCCCACGTCATAAAGACACTAGATCCTAAGTCTAGCGCGTCTGCCAATTCCGCCACACCCGCATAGATTAAATACGCACAGTATTGAATTAAATGGTGAGCCATGAAGGACTCGAACCTTCGACCCTCTGATTAAAAGTCAGATGCTCTACCAACTGAGCTAATGGCTCCCAATGGTGCCGGCCAGAGGACTTGAACCCCCAACCTACTGATTACAAGTCAGTTGCTCTACCAATTGAGCTAGACCGGCTAATGGTGGAGGATGACGGGCTCGAACCGCCGACCCTCTGCTTGTAAGGCAGATGCTCTCCCAGCTGAGCTAATCCTCCGGATTATATATCCACCTGGCAGCGTCCTACTCTCGCAGGGCGAACCCAACTACCATCGGCGCTGAAGAGCTTAACTACTGTGTTCGGCATGGGAACAGGTGTGACCTCTTCGCTATTACCACCAGATCGGATATTAATGTTTGTCCTTTTCTTAAGGACAAGATATATTATACCTTGTTTCTGAAGAAAAAGCAACACTTTTTTTGAGGAAAACCCTCAAAACTAGATAAGAAACTTCATGCTGTTACATCTCATGCGCTGCCAAGCACCGAAGTGCTTGGTCTTTGGCGTTGACTTACTAACGTCTAGCTGCGTTGAGCTAGATCCAGCTCCAAAGGCCAGAAACTCCAGTATAAGCAATAGCCCTCCAAGGGAAAATTCCCCTTTACGGCCTCTTGCTTATCCTTACGTTTCTAAACGGCCTTTTCCGCTTTTCGTTTTTAGTTAAGTCCTCGATCGATTAGTATTCGTCAGCTGCACGTGTCACCACGCTTCCACCTCGAACCTATCTACCTCATCGTCTCTGAGGGATCTTACTCATTTAAAATGATGGGAAGTCTCATCTTGAGGGGGGCTTCATGCTTAGATGCTTTCAGCACTTATCCCTTCCGCACGTAGCTACCCAGCTATGCTCCTGGCGGAACAACTGGTGCACCAGCGGTGCGTCCATCCCGGTCCTCTCGTACTAAGGACAGCTCCTCTCAAACTTCCAACGCCCACGACGGATAGGGACCGAACTGTCTCACGACGTTCTGAACCCAGCTCGCGTACCGCTTTAATGGGCGAACAGCCCAACCCTTGGGACCGACTACAGCCCCAGGATGCGATGAGCCGACATCGAGGTGCCAAACCTCCCCGTCGATGTGGACTCTTGGGGGAGATAAGCCTGTTATCCCCGGGGTAGCTTTTATCCGTTGAGCGACGGCCCTTCCATACGGCACCGCCGGATCACTAAGCCCGACTTTCGTCCCTGCTCGACTTGTAGGTCTCGCAGTCAAGCTCCCTTCTGCCTTTGCACGCTACGAATGATTTCCAACCATTCTGAGGGAACCTTTGGGCGCCTCCGTTACTCTTTGGGAGGCGACCGCCCCAGTCAAACTGCCCACCTGACACTGTCTCCGAACCGGATAACGGTTCTGGGTTAGAATGTCAATACAGCCAGGGTGGTATCCCACGGATGCCTCCACCGAAGCTAGCGCTCCGGTTTCTAAGGCTCCCACCTATCCTGTACAAGCTGTACCAACATTCCATATCAGGCTACAGTAAAGCTCCACGGGGTCTTTCCGTCCTGTCGCGGGTAATGCGCATCTTCACGCATAGTATAATTTCACCGGGTCTCTCGTTGAGACAGTGCCCAAGTCGTTGCACCTTTCGTGCGGGTCGGAACTTACCCGACAAGGAATTTCGCTACCTTAGGACCGTTATAGTTACGGCCGCCGTTTACTGGGGCTTCGGTTCACAGCTTCGGGACGAAGTCCCTAACCATTCCCCTTAACCTTCCAGCACCGGGCAGGTGTCAGCCCCTATACTTCGCCTTACGGCTTTGCAGAGACCTGTGTTTTTGCTAAACAGTCGCTTGGGCCTTTTCACTGCGGCTTCTCCTAAAAAGAAGCACCCCTTCTCCCGAAGTTACGGGGTCATTTTGCCGAGTTCCTTAACGAGAGTTCTCCCGATCATCTTCGGTTACTCACCGTGCCTACCTGTGTCGGTTTGCGGTACGGGCACCTATTTCCTCACTAGAGGCTTTTCTTGGCAGTGTGAAATCAGGAACTTCGGTACTAAATTTCCCTCCCCATAACCGCCTGGAATATTGTTGAGTGGATTTGCCTGCTCAACTTCCTCACGGCTTGGACGCGCATGACCAGCAGCGCGCTTTCCTTATCCTCCTGCGTCCCCCCATCGTTCAAGCGGATTTAGGTGGTACAGGAATATCAACCTGTTGTCCATCGCCTACGCCTTTCGGCCTCGGCTTAGGCCCCGACTAACCCTGAGCGGACGAGCCTTCCTCAGGAAACCTTGGGCTTTCGATGAAAGAGATTCTCACTCTTTTTTCGCTACTCATACCGGCATTCTCACTTCTAAGCGCTCCAGCCGTCCTCACGATCGACCTTCACCGCCCTTAGAACGCTCTCCTACCACTGACATCGTAGATGTCAATCCGCAGCTTCGGTGGTGTGTTTAGCCCCGGTATATTTTCGGCGCAGCGTCACTCGACCAGTGAGCTATTACGCACTCTTTAAATGATGGCTGCTTCTAAGCCAACATCCTGGTTGTCTAAGCAACGCCACATCCTTTTCCACTTAACACACACTTTGGGACCTTAGCTGGCGGTCTGGGCTGTTTCCCTTTCGACCATGAACCTTATCACCCATGGTCTGACTCCCAAAGTAGATTGATTGGCATTCGGAGTTTGACTGAATTCGGTAACCCGATGAGGGCCCCTAGTCCAATCAGTGCTCTACCTCCAACCATCATCCTTTGAGGCTAGCCCTAAAGCTATTTCGGAGAGAACCAGCTATCTCCGTGTTCGATTGGCATTTCACCCCTACCCACACCTCATCCCCGCACTTTTCAACGTGCGTGGGTTCGGGCCTCCAGTCAGTGTTACCTGACCTTCACCCTGGACATGGGTAGATCACACGGTTTCGGGTCTACGACCACCTACTATATCGCCCTATTCAGACTCGCTTTCGCTGCGGCTCCGTCTATACAACTTAACCTTGCAGGGGATCGTAACTCGCCGGTCCATTCTACAAAAGGTACGCCGTCACCCATTAACGGGCTTCGACTACTTGTAGGCACACGGTTTCAGGTTCTATTTCACTCCCCTTTCGGGGTGCTTTTCACCTTTCCCTCACGGTACTGGTTCACTATCGGTCACTAGGGAGTATTTAGCCTTGGGAGATGGTCCTCCCGGATTCCGACGGAATTTCACGTGTTCCGCCGTACTCAGGATACACTCCGGAGGAAACCACATTTCAAATACAGGGCTCTTACCTTCTATGGCGGGCCATTCCAAGCCGCTTCATTTACATGGTTTCTTTGTAACTCCAAAGGAGTGTCCTACAACCCCAGAAGGCAAGCCTTCTGGTTTGGGCTAATTCCGTTTCGCTCGCCGCTACTCAGGAAATCGATTTTTCTTTCTCTTCCTCCGGGTAATGAGATGTTTCAGTTCCCCGGGTCTGCCTCATATCACCTATGTATTCAGTGATACGTACTATCCAATAACGAATAGTGGGTTCCCCCATTCGGAAATCTCCGGATCAAAGCTTACTTACAGCTCCCCGAAGCATATCGGTGTTAGTCCCGTCCTTCATCGGCTCCTAGTGCCAAGGCATCCACCGTGCGCCCTTCTTCACTTAACTAATTAAACGCATGATGCTAAAAATTCGCGACAATAAAAATTGTCATTGCTTTAAAGTTTGATGTTCTGGCATGTTGTTTCTTATCTAGTTTTCAAGGTTCACAAGAGAGATTGATCTCTCAAAACTGAACAAACAACCAATTACGACTTGTCTACTACGAAGTAGTAGTTCCAATTATCCTTAGAAAGGAGGTGATCCAGCCGCACCTTCCGATACGGCTACCTTGTTACGACTTCACCCCAATCATTGATCCCACCTTCGGCGGCTGGCTCCAAAAGGTTACCTCACCGACTTCGGGTGTTACCAACTCTCGTGGTGTGACGGGCGGTGTGTACAAGGCCCGGGAACGTATTCACCGCGGCATGCTGATCCGCGATTACTAGCGATTCCGGCTTCATGCAGGCGAGTTGCAGCCTGCAATCCGAACTGAGAATGGTTTTATGGGATTTGCTTAACCTCGCGGTCTTGCTGCCCTTTGTACCATCCATTGTAGCACGTGTGTAGCCCAGGTCATAAGGGGCATGATGATTTGACGTCATCCCCACCTTCCTCCGGTTTGTCACCGGCAGTCACTCTAGAGTGCCCAACTGAATGCTGGCAACTAGAATCAAGGGTTGCGCTCGTTGCGGGACTTAACCCAACATCTCACGACACGAGCTGACGACAACCATGCACCACCTGTCACGCTGTCCCCGAAGGGAATGCCTTGTCTCCAAGGTTATCAGCGGATGTCAAGACCTGGTAAGGTTCTTCGCGTTGCTTCGAATTAAACCACATGCTCCACCGCTTGTGCGGGCCCCCGTCAATTCTTTTGAGTTTCAGCCTTGCGGCCGTACTCCCCAGGCGGAGTGCTTAATGCGTTAACTTCAGCACTAAGGGGCGGAAACCCCCTAACACCTAGCACTCATCGTTTACGGCGTGGACTACCAGGGTATCTAATCCTGTTTGCTCCCCACGCTTTCGCGCCTCAGCGTCAGTTACAGACCAGAGAGTCGCCTTCGCCACTGGTGTTCCTCCACATATCTACGCATTTCACCGCTACACGTGGAATTCCACTCTCCTCTTCTGCACTCAAGTTCCCCAGTTTCCAATGACCCTCCACAGTTAAGCTGTGGGCTTTCACATCAGACTTAAGAAACCGCCTACACGCCCTTTACGCCCAATAATTCCGGACAACGCTTGCCCCCTACGTATTACCGCGGCTGCTGGCACGTAGTTAGCCGGGGCTTTCTGGTCAGGTACCGTCAAGGTACGAGCAGTTACTCTCGTACTTGTTCTTCCCTGACAACAGAGCTTTACGACCCGAAGGCCTTCATCGCTCACGCGGCGTTGCTCCGTCAGACTTTCGTCCATTGCGGAAGATTCCCTACTGCTGCCTCCCGTAGGAGTCTGGGCCGTGTCTCAGTCCCAGTGTGGCCGATCACCCTCTCAGGTCGGCTATGCATCGTCGCCTTGGTGGGCCATTACCCCACCAACTAGCTAATGCACCGCGGGCCCATCTGTAAGTGACAGCCGAAACCGTCTTTCCATTTTCAATCAGGAGAAAGAAAATACTATCCGGTATTAGCCCCGGTTTCCCGGAGTTATCCCAGTCTTACAGGCAGGTTGCCCACGTGTTACTCACCCGTCCGCCGCTCATTCCACTAGAATCACCCCGAAGGGGTCATCTAGCTTCCTGCGCTCGACTTGCATGTATTAGGCACGCCGCCAGCGTTCGTCCTGAGCCAAGATCAAACTCTCCATGAAAGTGTGATGCTTTGCTTCTTGCGCTGACGTTGATCTTATAAAAGACCATGTCGTTTAGTTCGTAATTGGTTGTTTTGTTCAGTTTTCAAAGATCAATTTTGTTCTGCCGCTCAATTGGCGACTAGAACATCTTATCATGTTTTAACTTTCGTTGTCAACATGTTTTTTTATTTTGTTTCTTGCGTTTGTCGCTCCGTTCGAAGCAACTCTAATAATTTACCACGTATATAGAACCATTGCAATAGTTTTTTTACAAAAACATAATGTTTCTGTAAAACCTTTTACGAAATAGCTTTCTCGTTTTCTCTGCATTCTATGCAAATGCCTATAAAAAGTGAAAGAAGAAGAGCAAGATGCTCTCCTTCTTCTTATTAAGAACGGTTACGCATTTGCGGGAATAGCAGTACGTCCCGGATAGACGGCGCATTTGTTAGCAGCATGATCAAGCGATCAATCCCGATACCTAACCCACCAGTTGGCGGCATACCGTATTCAAGAGATTCTAAGAAGTCCTCATCCATTTCATGAGCTTCGTCGTTACCTTGTTCTTTTTCTTTTAACTGCGCTTCAAATCGTTCACGCTGATCAATCGGATCATTTAATTCGGAGAATGCATTTCCATGCTCTCTCCCTACAATAAATACTTCAAAACGGTCTGTGAAACGCTCATCCTCTGGATTTTTCTTCGCCAATGGAGAAATCTCTACTGGATGTCCGTAAATGAATGTAGGCTGAATCAGCTTCTCCTCTACACGCTGCTCGAAGAATTCATTCAAGATATGACCGAATGTCATTGTATCTTTTATTTCAATACCATGCTCTTTTGCCAAAGCTTTTGCTTCATCGTCACTCATGTGCTTCCAGAAGTCTGCACCTGTGTGTTCTTTTACTGCATCTGCCATGTGAAGTCGTTTCCACTCCGGCTCTAGGTTGATTTCATGCTCCCCATAAGGAATGACTGTTTTGCCAAGTACATCTTTTGCTACATGGGCAATCAGATTCTCTGTTAACTCCATGATTGTATCCATATCACCATAAGCTTCATATAGCTCCAGCATTGTAAATTCCGGGTTATGGCGCGTAGACACACCTTCATTACGGAATACACGTCCGATTTCATAGACTTTTTCTAATCCGCCAACAATCAAACGTTTTAGATGCAGCTCTATAGCTATACGCATGTATAGTGGAATATCGAGTGCATTGTGATGTGTGATGAACGGACGAGCTGCCGCTCCGCCTGGAATGCTGTGCATAAGTGGCGTTTCGACTTCTAAGTATCCGATATCATCCAAATAACGACGGATGCTTTGAATGATTTTACTGCGAGTGATGAATGTCTGCTTTGATTCCGGGTTAACAATCAAATCCAGATAACGCTGGCGGTAGCGCTGTTCAATGTCTGTCAGACCATGGAACTTGTCCGGAAGCGGGCGAAGTGCTTTAGACAAAAGATCGAAGGATGTTGCCTTAACAGAAAGCTCTCCTACATTTGTCTTGAACATAACACCAGTTACTCCTACGATATCACCTAGGTCAGCACTGCTGAATAGCTCGTACGCTTCTTCTCCAACCTGATCTTTACGTATATAAAGCTGAATCTGTCCACTCAAGTCCTGTAAGTGAGCAAAGCCCGCTTTCCCTTTTCCTCGTTTCGTCATCAGACGGCCGGCAATTGTTACTTCTGCCTTCTTCTCTTCTAGTTCTTCCTTACTGAAAGAATCATAAGCTGCTACGAGTTCTTCAGATTGATGCGTGCGCTCGAACCTGGCACCGAACGGATTATAACCTTGGTTCATGAGCTGTTCCATCTTTTCACGACGCACCTGCATCTGATCGTTTAATTCTTCACTCATCCTGTTCACTCCCATTTCTATATTCAGTCTCTAACATGCTAAAAAAACTGCCAGCATGGGCTGGCAGTATCCTTCGTCCTCGTAAAATGCGAGGCTTATCGCATTGCTACCTCGTATTAGTATAGAAAAGCAGCACTGCTGTGTCAACAAAGCACACCCTATTATGACATTGCCATAGAAGCTTCTACTTGGTCAGCATAATCATACAGCAAATCGAGCATACCTTCTTTTGTATTTGTCTCATTGATTAACTTACGCACTTTCCCGTTTCCGTCTAAACCTTTTAGATACCAAGCAGCGTGTTTACGCATTTCCAGAACCGCAACTTTCTCCCCTTTTAGACGAATCAAGCGCTCCATGTGCAAGAGACAAACATCTATCTTCTCCCTTGGTCTAGGCTCATCTAATAACTCTCCCGTTTCCAAGTAATGTACCGTACGATAAATCATCCATGGATCTCCAAGTGCGGCACGGCCAATCATAACTGCATCTACGCCAGTTTCGTCCAAACGCTGCTTCGCAATTTGCGGAGTTGTAACATCACCGTTCCCGATAACCGGAATGGATACAGACTCTTTCACTTGGCGGATAATATCCCAATTAGCCAATCCTTCATAATGCTGCTCACGCGTTCGGCCATGCAGGGCAACCGCCGCTGCTCCCGCCTCTTCTAAAGCTTGTGCATTTTCTATAGCATAGATGGTGCTGTCGTCCCAGCCTGTTCGCATCTTTACAGTGACCGGTTTGTTGACTTCTTTCACAACAGCCGAAACCATTTCATAAATTTTCTCCGGCTGCAGCAGCCAGCGGGATCCTGCCATATTCTTCGTGATTTTCGGTGCCGGGCATCCCATATTAATATCAATAATATCTGCTGTTGTATTTTGATCAACGAACTTAGCTGCCTCTACCAACGTTTCTGGATTTGATCCAAAAATCTGTAAGCTCATTGGCTTTTCCTGCTCATCTATATAAAGCATGTTCATCGTTTTTGCATTACGAGTCACGATTCCATTATCACTAATCATTTCTGCGCACACGACGCCTGCACCGAATTCTTTTACAGTTAAACGGAATGCAGAGTTACTGATACCAGCCATCGGCGCCAATATTACACGGTTCTTAATGGTGATATCACCTATATTGAACAACTTCACTACCTCCTGTATGTCTCTATCTATGCAAAGAACCCCAAACCCTTACGCCTTGCACCTCTTCCGCAGTCATTGTTTCCAGCCATTCCTTCACTTCTCTCCCATTGAGGCGGAGGCGCGGAACTATTTCAGCTAATGGCACTAAAACAAAGGCTCGTTCGTGCATGCGCGGGTGCGGGAGAATAAGTTCTTCAATGTCCATATTCTCATTACTATACAGCAAAATGTCAAGGTCTACTGTTCGAGGCCCCCATCTGATGACGCGCTCTCTTCCCAGTTCTTGCTCAATATGCTGACACGCCCGCAGCAGTTCCTTGGGAGTCAAGCTCGTATCCACTTCTACCACAAGATTAAGAAACTGATCTTGTTCTTCATAGCCGACTGGTTCTGTCTCGTAAACTGTTGATATTTGTTTAAGCACAATACCCTGACTATCTGCCAGCTTTTGGACTGCCTGCTGCAAATATAATTCTTTTGGCTGTATGTTCGATCCTAAAGCAATCCACGCCGGCTTCATGAGCGCTCCCGCCTAATTTCAACTGCCACTGATTCATAATGTCCTGCAATTGGCGGATTAGGTTTAATTACCTTGATTGTGCATGCCTCCAGAAGAGAAAAAGCATGGAATAGCTGCTTGGCAAGCTCTTCTGCCACTGCTTCAATAAGATTTTTCGCCCGACCTTCAACCACTGTTTTAATAATATCGTATGCTTGTCCATAATGTATCGACTGCGTCATGTCATCCGTTTCACCGGCTTTACGAAGATCTAATTCTAAAACAGCATCGACTGTAAACCGCTGTCCAAGCTTGTTTTCCTCTGGAAACAGACCATGATAGCCGTAGAACTGCAGTTGATTTAAATGTATTTTATCCATTATTTATTCCTCCTGAACTAAAGCATCCATCATTTTCGCAATTCGTGCTGTTCGCTTCACTTCATGTACTCGAACCATATGCACACCTTTTGTGATACCATATGCTACCGTAGCGGCAGTGCCTTCATCTCGTTCATCCGCTGGTAAATCAAGTATTGTGCCGATAAACCTTTTTCTCGAAGTACCGAGCAGCACCGGGTAACCCATAGCCGACAGCTTGTCTAACTGACGCATGGCCGTCATATTTTCCTCCAAGTTCTTCGCAAACCCTATACCCGGATCCAGCCATATGTTTTCCTTGTTTACGCCTGCGTCTAGGGCAATTTGTATACATCCCTCCAGATCAGCTATCATATCCGAAAGCAAATCCTTATACTGCATGTGTTCTCGATTATGCATCAAGATGATTGGCACGTCGTAGCGCGCCGCTACCTTCGCCATGTCCGGGTCGTATTTCGCTCCCCAAATATCATTGATGATTGTCGCTCCTGCATTTATAGCAGCTTCTGCTGTTTTTGCTTTGTATGTATCAATAGAGATTGGCACATCTACCGCTTCTTTGATAGCTTCTATGGCCGGTACAATACGAGCAATTTCTTCTTCTGCAGCAACAGGTTCAAAGCCAGGACGTGTTGACTCACCACCAATGTCCAATACATGCGCCCCTTCCTCAACAAGCTTTCGAGCCTGTTGAACCGCAGCTTCCACATCTGTATAGCTGCCTCCATCTGAAAAGGAATCAGGTGTCACATTGAGTATACCCATTACAAGCGTCTGCTTCGTCAGGTCATATTCTTTTTTTCCTATCTTTCGTTTCATGGCACGTCAACCTCTCGTTCGATCTATTTTACTAGTGTACACGATTTATCACACAAAAAAACACCCCCGCCAATGTTAGCAAGGATGTTTTTACTATTAATCTTCGAATTGGTAAAGCGGTGTTGATAGGTAACGTTCGCCATTACTTGGCACGATTGCTAACACCTTTTTGCCAGGCCCTAATTCCTTCGCTACCTTCTTCGCCGCAAAGATTGCCGCTCCGGTAGAAACACCGCCAAGCAAACCTTCATTAGCCGCCGTTTCTCTAGCTGTGTCATACGCTTCATCATTCTCAACTTGAATGATTTCCGTATAGATGTCTGTATCCAAGATAGATGGAACAAATCCTGCCCCAATACCTTGTATCTTATGAGGTCCCGGCTGCCCGCCAGACAGAACTGGCGAACTTGTCGGTTCCACCGCGACAATACGAATGTCTTTGTTCAGATCTTTTAATACTTTACCTGCACCTGTAATTGTTCCGCCTGTGCCAATACCAGCGACAAAGGCATCTAAATCGCCGCCAAATTCAGATGCAATTTCTTTACCAGTAGTACGTGCGTGAATAGCAGGATTGGCTTCGTTATTAAACTGTTGCGGCATGAAATAACCATGTTCTTTTTGCAATTCTTCTGCTTTCTGAATGGCACCTTTCATTCCTTCAGCACCAGGTGTAAGCACAAGTTCCGCCCCATAAGCTCGCAGCAGATTGCGCCTTTCCATACTCATTGTATCCGGCATAACCAGAATTGCTTTATAGCCTTTTATTGCCGCCACTAATGCAAGTCCGATACCCGTGTTTCCACTTGTCGGTTCAATGATTGTATCACCAGCATTGAGTTTGCCACTTTCTTCTGCATCCTCAATCATTGCAAGCGCAATCCGATCTTTAACAGAGCCGCCCGGATTCTGGAATTCAAGCTTCACGTAAATCTCAGCACTGTCTGCGTCCGCCGTGCGATTAAGTTTGACGATAGGTGTGTTACCGATCAATTCAGAAATAGATGATGCAATTGCCATGATTATTCCCCCTAATTCCCACTATTTTGATTGGATTTACTTTACTGTAAGCAATATATGCTGAAAAGTCAATCCAAATGGGCTTTAACGGAGCAGTTCTGTTAGTTCTTCTTCAGAGAAAGTGTATGTCTCATTACAGAAGTGACAGCTCGCCTTCGCGCCATGATCTTCGTCAATCATCGCTTGAATTTCATCATTTCCAAGACTTGTGATTGCATTTTGAATGCGCTCACGAGAACACTGACAAGTAAAGCTGACAGGCATGGTTTCCAAGAAGTGAAGATTTTCTTCCCCAATCAGCTTCTCAAGAATTTGCTCAGGTGTATTCCCTTCTCTAATTAACGTAGAGATTGGTGCGATGGTACTGATTCTCTCTTCTAGCTGCGAAATGATTTCATCACTCGCTCCAGGAAGCACTTGGAGAATAAACCCGCCAGCCGCAAGGATAGTGTGGTCTGGGTTAACTAAGACACCCGCACCGACTGCGGAAGGCACCTGTTCTGAATTAGCGAAGTAATAGGTAAAGTCGTCTCCAATCTCACCAGACACAATCGGTACTTGACCAGTAAACATATCTTTTAATCCAAGGTCTTTTGCTACACTTAATGTTCCAACTGTACCGACTGCACGTGATACATCAAGTTTCCCAAGAGAGTTCAGCTCAAAATCAACATGAGGATTGGTAATATACCCTCTTACCTCTCCTTTCGCATTACTGTCTACAATAATCGGTCCGACTGGCCCGTCTCCTTCTATCTTAACTGTCAGCTTGTCCTGACCTTTTAACATTGTTCCCATCATCGCACTGATCGTCAGTGTACGTCCTAATGCTGCTGAAGCTGTTGCATACGTATCATGACGACGTCGCGCTTCTTCCACTAATTCTGTTGATTGAATCGCATAAGCACGAATATTACCGTTAAATCCTGTAGCTTTAATTAAATAATCACCCATGACAGTAAAGTCACTCCTTTTATATATCAACCTTTAATGGTTTTATGTCTTTAAGGTATTGTATATCTTAACATAAACCTTTAGCTAAATCCTTTTATATGTTTACTATACCCAAACAGAGAAAAAGGCCTCCTTGAAGGAGACCTTTTCTTTTATGATCTTGGACGATCATCCGAACCATTATCTTGGCTCGGTTCATCTTCTGGAATTCCTGATTGTTCCCGAGGAGCAGGAGTATTTTCATCGATGGCATTGTCATCGACTGTTACTTCCTTGTCTTCCTGCGGCTGGATGGTAACAGTTACGTCGTCATCCTCATCTTTCATCAGGCTTGTTTTTTTATTCGACTTGCTGCGCTCTTCAGCAAGCTCTTCCTCTGTTGGAAGACGCCCTTTATCGAATAGCGTTTGGATTTGCAGTGCATCCAATGTTTCAATATCAAGCAATGTTTGTGCAATAAGTTCCAGCTTCGCTTTATTCTCTGTGAGAATATCCTTCGCTCTTGCATAACACTGATTGATGAAGCTTTGTACTTCTTGATCAATTTCATAAGCGATTGCATCACTGTATGTTTGTTCGTTCTGAATATCACGGCCAAGGAAGACATTTCCGCCGCTGCTTGTAAACTGAAGCGGTCCAATCTTATCACTCATACCGTACTCTGTGACCATCTTACGAGCAATGTTTGTTGCTCGCTGGAAGTCATTATGTGCTCCAGTACTTACTTCACCGAAGATAACTTCCTCCGCGACGCGCCCTCCAAGTAATCCAGTAATCTTATCAAGCAATTCTGGCTTCGTCATAAAGTAGCGATCTTCTCTCGGCAGCATAACAGCATATCCGCCTGCTTGGCCGCGAGGGACGATGGTAACTTTATGCACCATATCTGCATCATCAAGCACCATACCGATAATAGTATGTCCGCTCTCATGATAAGCAACAATATTGCGCTCTTTCTTAGAAATAACGCGGCTCTTCTTCGCCGGACCTGCAATGACGCGATCGATTGCTTCATCGACGTCATCCATTATAATTTCTTTGCGGTCATTACGAGCAGCTACAAGTGCAGCTTCATTCAGCAAGTTCTCCAAATCTGCTCCGGAGAAACCTGGTGTACGCATCGCAATCGTACGCAGATTAACCGACTCATCAAGCGGTTTATTACGGGCATGTACTTGCAATACCGCTTCACGTCCGCCTAGATCAGGTCTGTCAACTGTAATCTGACGATCAAAACGTCCTGGACGAAGCAAGGCTGGATCCAAGATATCAGCACGGTTTGTTGCCGCAATGATGATGATTCCTTCATTAGCACCGAAACCATCCATTTCAACTAGAAGCTGGTTTAATGTCTGTTCACGCTCATCATGTCCGCCGCCTAATCCAGCGCCACGCTGACGTCCAACTGCATCAATCTCATCGATGAAAATGATACATGGTGCATTTTTCTTCGCATTTTCAAACAAATCACGAACACGGGATGCACCGACACCCACAAACATCTCTACGAAGTCCGAACCACTTATAGAGAAGAATGGAACGCCAGCTTCCCCTGCTACTGCACGGGCTAGCAATGTTTTACCTGTACCCGGAGGTCCTACAAGAAGAACACCCTTCGGTATACGGGCACCAACTGCGGAGAATTTACGCGGATCTTTAAGGAAATCAACTACTTCCACAAGCTCCTGCTTCTCTTCATCAGCACCTGCTACATCACGGAATTTCACTTTCTTCTTCTCTTCGCTGTACATTTTGGCTTTGCTCTTACCGAAGTTCATTACTCGGCTGCCTCCGCCTTGTGCTTGGCTCATGAAGAATAGGAATACCAAGATGATCAGCAATACAGGGAATAGTGTAGACAGCAGCGTCTGCCAGAAGCTTGGCTGCGGCTCTTCATCTGCATTAAATTCACCAATATTTTGTTCCTGAGCTGCGTTAATGATTTCACCCATCAGCTGCTCATTCTGAGGAACCTCAGTTTGGAACTGCGTATTGTCTTCCGTCTCACCTGTAATCGTAATGATATTATTAGTAGGCTGGACGGTCATACTTTTTATGTCACCACTCTCAAGCGTGGTTCTGAACTGATTAATATCATACTGTTCGGTTTCATTAGACTGGTTCTGGAATAAGTTGATCACACCGATAATGACTACAAATATAATTATAACCATTAGGATATTACGAAACACTTTGCTCATTGCCTACCTCCTCCCAAACGAGAAAACTATAGTAAATACTACCATACGCAAAACGTGCTGCACAACTAAATACCCTTTACCTTATGTAAAAGGCAGATAATCCATACCGTAACTGTTTATTCAGCACGGACACCGCCATATACTTCTGGTTTTAAAACACCGATATATGGCAAGTTACGATATTTCTCTTGATAATCTAATCCGTAACCTACTACAAATTCATTTGGTACATGGAATCCAACCAAGTCCGCTTGAATTTTTGCCGTGCGGCCCGAAGGTTTGTCAAGCAATGTTACAATCTTGATCGATTTTGCTTTTCGGTATTTGAACAGATCCACCAGATAGCTCAATGTAAGTCCGCTATCGATGATATCCTCAATAATCAGAAGGTCTCTGCCTTCTACTTTTGTGTCCAAATCCTTGACGATTTTCACTTCACCAGAAGATGTCATGCCGCCTCCATAGCTGGATACGTCCATAAAGTCCATTTCCAAGTGCGTGTCCATGTGACGGATTACGTCAGACATAAATGGAAGAGCGCCTTTTAATACGCCGATTGCCAACGGGAAGGAATCCTTGTACTCCTCGGTAAGCTGCTTTCCGATTTCCGCACATTTCGCGTCAATCTCTTCCTTAGATATCAGTACTTTCTCAATCTCATCATGCATTGCCTGGTCCTCCTGTTTGTTCCCCATTTTTCGCTTGGTAACACAGACATAAATAATTGCCTGTCTTTCCTGTTGTTCTGCATGTTTCCCCTTTTCTCAAACCGATAAGCCACAAAATAGTGCCAGTCGCATCCTCCACAATCGGCCAATCCTGCCTTTGGAGCGCAGGAATTTTTCCATCAATGAAAATATCTTTTACTTTTTTGGTCCCTCTCATTCCGCGCAGCTTCATTTTATCGCCATTTTTCCTTGTCCGTACTTTTAAAGGCAGTGTAATGTCTTCAAGCGGAACCACAAAGGTATAGGGATTTTCTTCTGTTTGGTGAGGGGTAAAAGCAGCCGTTATTAATGATCCATCAGGTAACGTGACGCATCCGGGAGTGTGTAATGTATAGTGGAATAAATCTTTCGCCTCATCTCGAAAAGAAATCGATAATCGGCTGTAAGACTTTGTCAGTTGTAATCCTGCCGGAAAATCTAAAGAGCTATTTGCTTTAGAGCTAGCTATCAGTTCAAAAAACTGCGCTTCGTGCCGATGGTGTAAGTCCACCGGAAGCGCTTGATACAGATAATTTAATATTAGATGAAACACTCTTCTTTGTAAAGCAATCGGGTATGTACAAAAACGAGCAATCTCAAAGGCTGCCGCCCGTTTCTCTGGGTCGAACGCTACTGCTTCCCGGAACATCTCAGCAGCTTGTTCAGCAAGATATGCTTCGTCCGCTTTAAGCGCTTCACTAAAGCGTTGAGCATGCTGATGGAAGCTTGGATAAACTTCCTTGATGGGTTGAAGAACACGGTGCCGGAAATAGTTTCGTGTGTAATCCACACTTGCATTGGAAGGGTCAATTCGAAAAGGAACTTCGTATCGTTCACAATATTGTTGAATTTGTTCCTTACTGCAAGCTAGCATTGGGCGAATCAGTTCACCGCTGGCAAAGTTTCGTCTGACAGCCATTCCGCTGACAGCAGCAGGATTTGCTCCCCGTGCCATACGCATCATGATTGTTTCTGCTTGATCATCACCATGATGGGCCAAAAACAAGCTGTCTGCTTGATAGTGTCTCATTTGCTCCTCAAAATACCGATAACGCACTTCCCTTGCTGCAACCTGTGTGCTCTGCTGGTGTGCTATCTTCCAAGCCGGAACATCCACTGTAACGATGTGAGACAAAACGCCCCATGTTTCACACACTTCCCTTACGAATTCAGCATCAGCTCTCGATTCTGTCCCCCTCAGTCCGTGATCGACACTTAAAGCTACTATCTTCCATCCTCTGCGTTTCTTTTGTTCCTTCAAGAAATGAAGCAGCGCCATTGAGTCAGGTCCTCCAGAAACACCTACCAAAATTGTTGTGTTCTCTTTCCACAACCCATGTTTATCCATAAATGCTGTCATCGTTTGTTCCATTACTGTCATCCTTATGTAGTTGCTGCTATTATCGTACCATTTATACGGTTATACCTAAAGTTTATTGCAGCAAGTAAAGCACATAACAAACAAAGCCGTAACCACTTAATAACAAACATTCCCCAATTCCCACTTTGCGTCTGGATCGCCTTGCAGGCGGCACTTGGTTTGATACCGCTGCGGGAATATTTTGCTTCATAAGTAATTTCATCATATCTTGCTTCATTGCGATACTGGATGGGTACTTTCCTGCCAAGGCTTTTTCAAGTATTGGCCGCAAATGACCAGCGCGGGTTAAAGCCTTCTTCAATGTCACTTTTGGCGTTTCCCCTTTTTTAAATCTGCTTCCGTGTATTATTTCTAATGCTGTCATCGCAAGTGCAAATAAATCATAGCTTGGTTCTGCTTTTCTGCTTCCCATCCCCCAGTGACCGCGATCGTAGAATTCCGTATATTCCTTAATCGCACGCCCCACTTGGGTAGTGCCTCCTACATCGACCCATCGAAGCCGAATTGGGTTATCGCTCACAACTAGGTTATCCAATTTCAAATCGCCAAATACCCAGCCTGCATGGTGAAGATGGCCGAGATCCTCGAGCAGTCCAAGCAAGAGCACCGGCAGCCATTCCGATCCTTTCTTTTTAACGTAGTCATCTAATCTGCTTCCTTGTATATATTCCATAACATAAAAAGTATATAGTTTCCCGCTAGGACTGCTATAGTCATCTGTTTCAAGCAAACAAGGTCCGAGGAAATGACCCTGGACCTTTTTCAGTGATTGCAGCACATTCACTTCCATTGTTATTGAGGTTCGCTTATCACTGATCTTCAAGGCAGCTGGATCACCATTTCTCTCTGTAAGGTAGACAGATCCAATCGCCCCACTTCCGAGTTTGCGGATAAGCGGATAAGTCCCATTATGCCACTTGCCTGTTAAGCGAATACCAGATCGCAAATCAGTTGCCGAACTCTTCATATTCGGAGATTCTGTCATTGGCTGTGCTCCTTTGCAGCGATTGACGGCTGAATTCATGTAGTGCTTCCCGAAGCGCTGGACCAGTCGGTGTCACGCCGCCCGTTGCCAGCTTAGGAAACACAGATGAAACATTCTCCAGCCGTTCGGTCCAGTCCATAATTTTTACAGCTGCTTCTCTTTTCCCAGGGAAACCGAAGATAGCAAATTTATTTTGCCCTTGCCGCGCGTTCATACTTATCGAAAGATCAATTAACGCTTCTTTGACGACTGGAAGCTTATGATGCATGCTGGCACTTGTGTCGACAAGGATTAAAACTTCCAAATTCGCTGTCTCACTAATCTCCTCGACCACTTCCAGTACATCACCGCGTTTCTCTGGCGGTAAATCATCTAATGTATGACCCTTACCAAGAATTTGCTTAAGCTCTTGATTGACAACTCCTTCAATTGTTTGTGTCATCGCCTGTTTGGTAACCATCTGAACAGTCTCTGTCAGCGCTTGTTTGTAAATTAGCTGGCTGACACCGCCTCCAGCTTTAGCGATGTTCTCTACTTCAGCTAAACTGAGCGACTGCTCTGTCTGCCCTTCTTCTAAAATGCCAATTACATTAACGGTTATATGCTGCGCATAAGCTAAGGCTGCGACAGCTGAAGGGTCTTCCCCGCGGTTGGAGCATCCATCTGTAAGTAACAGGATCTGTTTGAGCGTGCTTGGTTTCATCGTTATCCCTCTTCTCCATTCGTTATCTCCATCATCGACTGGAAAAGAAGAAAATATACGTTTCTATGCCTCTCGCACATCGTTTTTATAAGTAGAGATAGAAGCCCATTCCGGCATGTTCCGATCAATCGCCGCTACCATCACCGTCATGTCGTCCTCAATCTCTCCTGCTCGATTACGCACAACCTCCTCCAGCAGCAAATCAGCCATTTCCTGCGGTACAGTTGTATTCATCTCTCTAATTTTACGTTTCAGCCAAATATCTATATTTTCTATATGTCGCGGTGATTCGAAGATGCCATCACTCATCATAACGAGTAAATCTCCCGGCTGAAGCTGCTCTTGTACGACATCTACTTCAAGGTCTTGCACAATACCAATCGGTAGATTGCCGGACTCTATTTTAATGACCTGATCACCACGCTTGATAAAGCTAGGTGTCGATCCGATTTTTAGAAATTGGACAGCTGCATCATGCAAATCGATGACTGCAAGGTCCAATGTTGCAAAAATTTCTTCACTGGATCTTAAGGAGAGGATGGAGTTAATCGATTTAATTGCGACTTCCTCTCGGATCCCTGACTGCAGTATTTGCTGCAGCAAACGCAATGTTTCTGTACTTTCTTCATGTGCTCGATCTCCATTACCCATTCCGTCACTGATTGCAACTGCGTACTTGCCCGCCCCTAGTTCGATCGTCGAATAACTGTCTCCCGATACGAACCCCCCACCTTTTGCCGCATGCGCAACGCCTGTGTCCACAACAAATTTCTTGATGGAAGAAAAGGCCAAGAAACAGGACTTGTCCGGAAACTCTGCTATCTCTTCCTTCGTCACAACGACAGTCTCCCCTAGAATGTCGGATAGGATTGGACCGATGAGTTTCTGTCCTTCCCCGTGATAACCAGCTATCGTTACATGCATCTCTACGTCAATACTTCCCTTCGTAAGAGAAAATACATCCAGTTTCTCCACAACCAATCCAGCTGCCTTTAATGCAGCCATTATCTCGACTTCTTGCTGTTCATGATTCTCTTTTTCTTTTACAATCTCTTTCGCGAAATCCTCCATCACTTCAGAGACACCGTTTAATTGATCAGCAACAAAACGGCGGCTTTCCTCTACTTGCCGGCGCAACATCTGATTTGCTTGGTAGAAACTCAGCTCATGCTTCATCGTTTCAACCACTTTCTTCGATTTAACACAGTGCGACTCCAGATTTCTCTCCAGCAGCTTATTCGGCGGACCGCCGCCCTCCATATCTTCCTTTAAACTCTCCATCAGCTGATAGGTTCGGTCAAATTGCTGCGCCCCCCAGCAGCGGTCTTTTTTAAAGCATAGCTGACATGTTTGCTCTGTTACATTGCCCAGGAGAAAATCAGTCTCCCGGTCACGCATTTCTTCTGCTGCACGATTAGGAGTCGTAAAGCTTTTCGCTAAAGCATGGAACACGTTTGAAAACTGCTGCACACGACTTGCCGTTACATCCCGGACCTTTTGCAAGTATTGCTCCTGCTCCTGATTATGTTCGGCAGTTCCCGGCACAAAACGAGACATACGCCGGATCCAACTGTCCGGCGTCAACACCAGAAGCAGAATACTAATCGCTGATGCAAGCAAAGATGGATACACTTCCTGCAATCCTTGCTCCTGTCCGTACAAACCAATTAGCAAAGTACCAATTACAAGTCCTATGCTTACCCCGAACTTCTTCCCGTCTTTTAACAGACCGCCAAGCAGACCGGCAAATGCCAGCAGGCTCATCTGATAGAGACTGGCAACATTGGCAAGACTCAAAATCAGGCCAGCAACTACACCTACTGTCGAACCCATCGCTGCGCCTCCGATTAAAGCAAGCAGTAAGACAAAGTAACGGGAGAAGATTTGCTCAATGCCTGCTCCTTGTATCTGCCAGCCGATTGTACCAGTCAGCACCGAAGCGAGTAAGATGATCAAGCAGACGATTTCTTCATTCTTTAATGCTGGATAATATCTTTTAACGGATAATAACGGGAGGCTTTGCATAAAGATGATAAAGAGCACAGAACCAAGAACTCCTTCGACACCGATCATCATCCAATCGAAGCTGGATAAGGTATGCTCATAAGAAAGCGTCAGCATCCTAGGTAAGGCACTGGCCAAAAAGACAAGCACGGCTAAGACTCGAATTTGGTGCGGTATCTTTTTGCATATAGCTGCCAAGAAGTAGAGAACAAATGCTGCTGCTGCTACATAGAGACCATGTGTCCATTGATAGCTGCAAGCCCCTGCAATGGTTGCCATCGTAATCGGCAGCATCTTTTTTCGTCTTGTCAGCCATATAGATGCCAGAAATGCTGCTGCAAACGGGGAAACGGTTGTTAAAACGACAGCTCGTCCCAACAAGAATCCAACAAGTGCTAAAAGCCACGCCTTTTCAATTAATAGAAGCTTTGTGAGATTAATCCCCTTTTTCTTCCAATTGTCCAGCCGCTTTTGTTCTACTCCATAGATGCCCCATTTTTTTCTCGATACTGTCTCCATTACATTGAACACTCCTATCCTCAAATTTGCCGAGGCTCTGTGTACATACTATGGCAATCCCCGGGACAAACTCTTTTTGATTAATGTCATTTAACCACATCTCTTTTTCACAATTTGTCAAAAGAACCAATGCAAACATAAAAACATTTCGACTTATTCCTGTCCCTTTTCACGCGCTTCAACACCCCTGGGACAACAACAGCTGTTTTCCGCCAATATCTCTTGTCGTATCAAGTTCAGCTGTTGGGTCTCTTGTCAGAAAACATTTACTTTTTCAAGGAAGCGTTTACTGTAAAACTTCTATATTGATTTTTATTTTAAAGAGAGTAAAATAGTTCACACTGAAACAGTTCGCATGCGAACTATTTTTTTGTTGAGGGGATGACAACTTTGACTGATGAGGAGAAAATCAGCCAAGTTATTCAATCGTTTCGCTGCTTGAATCAAGCTTTCCATAAGCAGTTTTGGCACAATGCGGATCAATTAGGTGTGACTGTTGTACAGCTGCACATTCTAAAAGTATTGGCGGACGAGCCTGGAACTGGCTTGAATGAACTTGCGCATAAAGTAAATGCCAGCAAGAGTACAGTAAGTGAAACGGTTGAGAGGCTTGTACAAGCTGACCTGGTAAAACGAGAGCGATCGACTCACGACCGGCGCGCAATCGTTCTGTCACTGACTCCAAAGGGGCTGGAGCAGAAAAAGACAGCCTACCGAGCCTACTTACAAAGATTGGGGAACATTTCAGACTTCAGCACGGAGGAGATTGAGACATTAATGTCACTTCACCGCCGCTTGCTTAACAAGATAACAACTCAAGGAGATGAAACAACATGAAAGATCGTTCAGCCTATGTAGATCCAAAAACGGTTAACAAAGGTCCGATCATCGCCATCATGGTTCTAGGTGCTTTTGTAGCTATCCTTAACCAAACATTGATGAATATCGCACTGCCCGTTATGATGAAGGATCTAGAAATAGAAGAAAATACAGCCCAGTGGCTGACAACAGCATTTATGCTAGTTAATGGTATCTTAATTCCTATTACTGCTTTCTTTATGGAAAGATTCTCAACCCGTAAATTATTTATTACAGCAATGAGCTTGTTTGCACTTGGAACACTCATTTGCGGAGTTGGACCTGATTTCACTACCATCTTAATCGGTCGTATCATACAGGCTGCCGGCGCTGGGATTATGATGCCGTTGCTATTCAACACTGTATTGAGCCTCTTCCCAATTGAAAAACGAGGAAGTGCAATGGGACTAATCGGTCTTGCGATGATGTTTGCGCCAGCAGTTGGCCCTACACTATCCGGGTTTATCGTTCAAAGCGCATCTTGGAGATGGTTATTCTTTATCATCCTGCCTATTGCTTTAATTGATGTCATTCTAGCTATTTTCGTATTACGTAATGTAACGAAGACACAAAAGTCATCTGTTGATATTCTATCTGTCCTTCTTTCTACTATTGGTTTTGGCGGACTATTATACGGCTTCAGTGTTGCTGGTGATAAAGGCTGGGATTCAGCAGAAGTTATTACCACGTTAGCTGTAGGTGCAGTTGCGTTAATTATCTTCATTACACGTCAGTTGATGATGAAAAAGCCGATGTTGGAATTCCGTGTATTCAAATACTGGATGTTCTCTCTATCAACAGCAATCAACGTCGTTATTACAATGGCAATGTTTGCGGCGATGCTATTAATTCCTATCTTTACGCAGAATATGCTTGGCTACACACCACTTGAATCAGGATTACTGCTATTGCCTGGTGCATTAGTATCAGCAATTATGTCGCCTATTACTGGTAAGTTATTTGATAAGATTGGAGCTCGTCCGCTTGCTTTGATCGGACTATTAATCACAACCATTACAACTTATTTCCTAAGCACATTAACAATTGATACAACGTACACGTACATGATGACTGTTTATACATTCCGTATGATTGGTGTATCCATGGTTATGATGCCAATTATGACAGCAGGCTTGAACCAGCTGCCAAAACGTTATTATGCACACGGTACAGCAATGGCGAATACATTGCGTCAAATGGCTGGTGCAATCGGTACAGCGTTACTTGTTACAGTATTCTCTAACCAAACAAAAGAGCATGTGACCGACATGGTGACATCTGGTACACCACAGCAGCAAGCTACTTTGCTTGGATCAATTGAAGGTATCAATGATGCATTCTGGATTGCCACATTAATTGCTGGTGTTGGCTTCCTGCTTTCATTCTTCTTGAAAAAGGTTCGTCCTGCAGATGAGATTGAAGAAGAACAAACAAATGCTAATGCAACAACTATCGGAAAACCTTCCGAAACACATTAAAAGCAAAGAGAGCGGGACATAACTCCTCTCTGACACAAAAAAGATCTCGGTCACCAGGAAAATGGTGACCGAGATCTTTTTTGATCTGATATTTTTTGAATTCCTTACTATACTTGCTGATCTGGCGGTGAACTTCCTGATGTTCACCGCCATGAAGGCGAATCCTAATTCGTTTTCCACTTTCTCTTTACTTCGTACCGAGAAACGAGTGAAACACAAATGAGCCTTCAGAAATCCGAAGACTGGCTCGACATCTATTTTACGTTTCCCGTAAATTTTCCCTGTTTCTTTTTCGCTGAGTAATTGCTGGGTATATGCTTTTTGTTTTTCCCATCTTTCGTTGTAATAGATTTTCCGGTTGTTTCCTTCTTTCGCTTTCGTACATTCTGCACGTAAGGGACAAGCAGTACAATCGCCACATTCATACACGCGATAATGACGCTTGAATCCAAATTTGTCGCATCTTTCGGATAGGTACCGAAACGCTAATTTCCGGTTATTCGGGCAAGTGAAAAAGTCGCCTTCGGCATCGTAATCCCAGTGAGCTACTTGGTAAGGATCTTGTTTATATTTCTTTTGCTTTTCTTTTCGGTAGTGATTATAGGTGATGAGAGGGATGCGCTTCCGATTATTTACCACATCATCATAATTTTGCTCACTGCCATATCCGGCATCCGCGACAATATAGTCGGGCAGCTCAAAAAAGTCCCGTTCAATCTTATCAAGGAAAGGGATAAAAGTTCGCGTATCCGTAGGATTCGGGAACACATCATAGGCCAGGGCATATTGACCTTCAGTAGCCAGCTGCACATTGTACCCAGGTTTAAGCTGGCCATTTTTCATATAATCATCTTTCATGCGCATAAAAGTGGCACCATGGTCAGTTTTGGAGTAGCTATTTCTGTCTCCGAAGATTTCCATGTCGACCTGATATTTTGATTTCCGTTTAATGAAATCATTGACTTGCTTTCGGTACTGTTTTGGTGCTTTACGTTCGGAACGAAGCTGCTTGCGTTCGGCAGTATCATCACTTGCTTCTATGCGACGATCGTATTCCTGCACTTTTTCGTCCAGTTTTTCTGCTACTTTTGTTAACTCTTCGCCCGATAGGGCTTCGGGGTTCTCCAGCTCGATTGCGGGGATAATTTCCTGCTCCAACAGTTCTTCATACATCTGAGCCGATCTTTCCACCAATTGCGTACTGTATTTCTCAGTGGACTTCCGCCATACAAAAGTAAACTTGTTGGCATTTGCTTCGATTTTGGTGCCATCAATAAAAATGGCTTCTTCTTCAATGACTTTTTCTTGAACCAGCTGGCTGCGAAATTGGACAAAGCACTGGCGTAAGAGTTCTTTTACGTGAGGGTTCACACGGAATCGGTTGATGGTGCGATAGCTGGGCTGATAATCTTGGGCAAGCCACATCATGCGTACGCTGTCTTGAAGTAATGACTCAATCTTACGGCCCGAGAAAACGGATTGCGTATAGGCACATAAAATAATCTTCATCATCATGCGAGGGTGATAAGCAGGGTGTCCGGTTTCCCGACGGAAACCGTCAAAAGCTTCATCTGGAATACTTTCTACTAAATGGTTAACGGTAAAAGCAATATCATTTTCAGGTAATTTTCTTTCCAAATCTAGAGGTAAAACGACTTCACACATGGTATAATGTTTAAACATAAGGACCCTCCTCTTTTGTGTTTTGTGTCGTAACTTAATTCTATCAGAGGGGTCCTTTTTTTGCTTCTATAAACGATACATTAACGATAAAAAGATGAGGCAGACATCTCCGAATTCTCGGAGACGCCTGCCTCATTTTAATTACTCATTTTTTGGGTTTTGTCCCAGTCTCTTTTCCTACGTTTAGTCAAGTACTTATTCATAGCTTTTTAATATAGGTTATAGCCTTTTTTGGGTATAGGAAATAAACCTCGTTGTATTTATTTTTAAAACGAGGGAGAATTCGTGATACAATGAAGTTAGTGGTCCATAGAGACCGTGTACGAGTAATCGTACAATGTATTATTCTTGATCATGGAATAAATACATTTGAGAAGCTTGTTCATGCAAGCTACGGTGGCAACCTTATCCTTCTTGGGTACAGGTTGCTTTTTTAGTTTGTAATAATAGTCGACAATGTGATTGGGCGCTGCTTTTTGTTGGCGGATCATGTTTCGGACAATGAAGTACAATATTTTTCTTCCCTTAGGGTTGCCTCGTTTATTAATGTGATCTTGGCCATGATACTTTCCAGATTGATATCTTCGGATATCAATTCCTACAAAAGCGTTGACTTTCTTATGATCTGGGAAGCGAGACAAGTCACCAAATTCACCGATAAAAAGCGCTGCGCTAATTTCCCCAATTCCTGGAAGGCTGGTTAGTAACTCGAACTCAGGCAGCTTTTTTGAACTATCAATCATTTGATTAGAAATTTTCTCTTTCTCCTCTAATAGTTGAAGTAGCTGGAGCGCATAGTACTGCACTTTTTGGGTTTGAATACTATCTGGAGATACTGCAGGATAGGATTCTTTGGCATAATCTATTATTTGAACAGCCTTTTGTTTTGCACGATTTTCGGAAATTTTCTTAGTGGTACTTCTAATCAATAGATTTTTTATCTTGGTCTGGCTCGATTTCAAAACAAGCACAGGATGAGGGAACAAACTGATAAGTGTTAAGGCATAAGGTGTAATCCTGCTTGAGAAGAATTGTTCCAGCTCCGGAAAACTTAATTGAAGGGCATGGTGCAGATACATACGCATACGCTTTATCTCACCCTCTATTTCTTGATAGAAACGCGCAAAATCACGGAGTCGATGATAAAGGTCGGGCTGTTGAACTTTTTCTTCCCTGGAGTGCAGGTGGTGAGCTTGCGCTAATTTATGCGCATCATTTTTGTCTGTTTTCCAGCTTCGGAGAGTAGCCATTTCGAGCTGTTTTTTAGCCGCAAGGGGATTCAACAGACAATAACGTAACTGATTCTTTTGACAGAAGGTTTCCACTGGTTTCGAATAAATGCCGGTGGATTCAAACACAAGAACCGGGTCACCAGGGAGATTCCGGATTTCCTCAAGTAAGGTGTTAAAGCCTGTCTGCGTGTGTCTTAGTTCCCCTTCAGCTAAACAGATTTCACCTTGATAAATGACTTTATAGCTTTTCCCCATTGATACATCTAAAGCAATTACATACTCCAATTTATATCTCCTCTCACGTGTTTTGAAAGGTCTTCACTTTTTCATTTCGATTCCAATTTCCTATACACGAGCTCCATTGGCCCCAACATACTTAAATCTGATTCAGAAATGAAAGTGAAGAAGCTCGGTTTTAAATTCGGATTCAAGATCCCAGAGACTGATCGAGCTTTCTTTCACCTCTCACTATACTCCTAAAAAGAAAAATAGTGGGCAAAGTCATCCGTCGATGACCTTACCCACTAATCTTAGTATGTTTTATATATTTGCTAAATGGTCGGCAAGATTGTAATTATGCATTTTCCATTTATCTTCAATAAACTGAATGTTGCTCAAACAAGCATTCACAAGGCGTGTATTTTCAATATCGTATTCGCCATCAGATATGGTAGCCAGTATGGCAGAAATGACTGCTCCATGTGCAACGAGCAGGACTTTCCTTTCTCCATACTTCGCATTTACTTCCTGCAAGGCTTGCATGACACGTTCCACCAAGGCTTCCCATGTTTCCATACCCGGAAAGTCCCAGCTCGGATACTTGGCCTCACGCTCTTCTCTTGTCAGCCCCTCTGCTTCGCCAAAACCTCTCTCAACAAAACCTTTCATCTCAACGAGCGGAAGCTGTAATGTCTCGTTAATGATATCTGCTGTCTTTCTTGCTCGTTGCATCGGACTAGCAATAATCAAATCAAAGTCACTGTCTGCCAGATAATCACGCGTAGCCTGGGCCTGCTTTATTCCTGTTTCATTCAATGGTATATCGGTGCTTCCTTGTACTTTGCCAAGTTTATTCCAATCGGTTTCTCCATGTCTTACAAGGCAAATCACATTGATCCCCTCCCCATAAACTATATCCCTACTATACCGTATTCTTAACAGTAAACGAATATTAAATTTATTGTTGACATATAGTATAGGCTGATGTATTATATTACTTGTGTCTGAAACAAATATTGTTATGGCGGTGTAGCTCAGCTGGCTAGAGCGTACGGTTCATACCCGTGAGGTCGGGGGTTCGATCCCCTCCGCCGCTATCCCTAAAGAGAGCGGGACATAACTCCTCTCTGACACAAAAAAGATCTCGGTCACCAGGAA
Organism: Terribacillus sp. DMT04; assembly: GCF_019056395.1. Classification (NCBI taxonomy): domain Bacteria; kingdom Bacillati; phylum Bacillota; class Bacilli; order Caryophanales; family Bacillaceae; genus Terribacillus; species Terribacillus sp. DMT04. The sequence goes on along the minus strand of NZ_CP077639.1, from coordinate 105,546 downwards.
AATGGTGACCGAGATCTTTTTTGATCTGATATTTTTTGAATTCCTTACTATACTTGCTGATCTGGCGGTGAACTTCCTGATGTTCACCGCCATGAAGGCGAATCCTAATTCGTTTTCCACTTTCTCTTTACTTCGTACCGAGAAACGAGTGAAACACAAATGAGCCTTCAGAAATCCGAAGACTGGCTCGACATCTATTTTACGTTTTCCGTAAATTTTCCCTGTTTCTTTTTCGCTGAGTAATTGCTGGGTATATGCTTTTTGTTTTTCCCATCTTTCGTTGTAATAGATTTTCCGGTTGTTTCCTTCTTTCGCTTTCGTACATTCTGCACGTAAGGGACAAGCAGTACAATCGTCACATTCATACACGCGATAATGACGCTTAAATCCAAATTTGTCGCATCTTTCGGATAGGTACCGAAACGCTAATTTCCGGTTATTCGGGCAAGTGAAAAAGTCGCCTTCGGCATCGTAATCCCAGTGAGCTACTTGGTAAGGATCTTGTTTATATTTCTTTTGCTTTTCTTTTCGGTAGTGATTATAGGTGATGAGAGGGATGCGCTTCCGATTATTTACCACATCATCATAATTTTGCTCACTGCCATATCCGGCATCCGCGACAATATAGTCGGGCAGCTCAAAAAAGTCCCGTTCAATCTTATCAAGGAAAGGGATGAAAGTTCGCGTATCCGTAGGATTCGGGAACACATCATAGGCCAGGGCATATTGACCTTCAGTAGCCAGCTGCACATTGTACCCAGGTTTAAGTTGGCCATTTTTCATATAATCATCTTTCATGCGCATAAAAGTGGCACCATGGTCAGTTTTGGAGTAGCTATTTCTGTCTCCGAAGATTTCCATGTCGACCTGATATTTTGATTTCCGTTTAATGAAATCATTGACTTGCTTTCGGTACTGTTTTGGTGCTTTACGTTCGGAACGAAGCTGCTTGCGTTCGGCAGTATCATCACTTGCTTCTATGCGGCGATCGTATTCCTGCACCTTTTCGTCCAGTTTTTCTGCTACTTTTGTTAACTCTTCGCCCGATAGGGCTTCGGGGTTCTCCAGCTCGATTGCGGGGATAATTTCCTGCTCCAACAGTTCTTCATACATCTGAGCCGATCTTTCCACCAATTGCGTACTGTATTTCTCAGTGGACTTCCGCCATACAAAAGTAAACTTGTTGGCATTTGCTTCGATTTTGGTGCCATCAATAAAAATGGCTTCTTCTTCAATGACTTTTTCTTGAACCAGCTGGCTGCGAAATTGGACAAAGCACTGGCGTAAGAGTTCTTTTACGTGAGGGTTCACACGGAATCGGTTGATGGTGCGATAGCTGGGCTGATAATCTTGGGCAAGCCACATCATGCGTACGCTGTCTTGAAGTAATGACTCAATTTTACGGCCCGAGAAAACGGATTGCGTATAGGCACATAAAATAATCTTCATCATCATGCGAGGGTGATAAGCAGGGTGTCCGGTTTCCCGACGGAAACCGTCAAAAGCTTCGTCTGGAATACTTTCTACTAAATGGTTAACGGTAAAAGCAATATCATTTTCAGGTAATTTTCTTTCCAAATCTAGAGGTAAAACGACTTCACACATGGTATAATGTTTAAACATAAGGACCCTCCTCTTTTGTGTTTTGTGTCGTAACTTAATTCTATCAGAGGGGTCCTTTTTTTGCTTCTATAAACAGTAAATTAACGATAAAAAGATGAGGCAGGCATCTCCGAATTCTCGGAGACGCCTGCCTCATTTTAATTTCTCATTTTTTGGGGTTTTGTCCCGCTCTCTTTTTTTGTATATACATGTCTAGAAAGAAAAAACCGAATGCTCGAAAGCATCCGGTCAATCGTTTTATATCTTAAGATTTGCATTTTTATCAAATCCCAATATAGACAGCAAGTTTAACCTTTTTTAGCGCCTCTGCCACCGCGTTTTGCTTCTGTGTGTTTCTTAAGGGACGCCAGACGGTCCTCTGAATCCTTCAAGAAGCGATTCATTTTTGCTTCGAAAGTTTCCGTACGTTCACGGCCACCGCCATGATTAGACCCTCTATTATTGTTATTACGGCGTGCTGGAGGCGGATTATCTTTTGCTTTCTTAATAGAAAGCCCAATCTTTCCGTCCTTCTCATTAATAACTTTGACTGTGATCATATCACCAACAGACAAATGTTCATTAATGTCTTTCACATAATTATCGGCAACCTCACTAATATGCACAAGACCTGTAGATCCGCCTGGCAGTTCTACGAATGCACCGAAATTAGTAATACCTGTTACCTTACCCTGATACTTGCTGCCTACTTCAATTGACATAAAAAAAATGCTCCTCCTTAAAGTTTGAAAGAAATATACTACTTATATATTATATAAAAGCTTGGAAAAGGGTGTCAATAAGAGGGCTCCTCTTCGGTGATCTTAAATATCGTTTCACCGTCTTTAGAATAAAAATAGTTCGTTCTGGCTATTTCCAGTACGTAGCTCTTATCATTCAGAAGCTCAATCTCTTCTTTCAGTTCCTCTTCCTTCTTTTGTAAACCAGCCAACTCTTCTTGTTTCTCTTTGTATTCCGACTGTTTTGCTGTATAGACACCTCGTTGGTGAATATGAAAGGCTATCATCAGTCCAAGCAGAACAACTGCAAAAGCGGCGAACAAGATTAAACGCCGAAAGAGTCTTTTTTGTTTTTTCCGCTGTCGTTCTGTATATGCGTCGTATTTCTTCGTATAGCTGGACTCCATCTTCGTTACATTTCGTTTCTGTCTTGCCACGCCGGTTTTACCTCCTTGATCTGCGCAGTGAATCATATACCTTTGTTGCTATATTCTTCATTCTACTATAGATACCTGCTAAAATGGAGTAAATTTTTCGGTACTTTTTTGGTGTCAGCTTCCAAATCAACCGCCCTATCATACGGATTGGATACGATAGGATAATGAAAAGCAGCCAAACTAACTTCCACACCAATGTGAGTAATCCTCCCGCCAGTACAAGCAGCCCTTGCAAGAGCCATCGGACTGGCGTTACAACAAGTACATACAGAATGCGTTTAACAATGAAGATTATCCTGTTAATCACACGAATAAGCCATTCGAGCACACGCCGATAGCTTGTCTGAAATAGAGCTCGATATCCCGCGAAGCCGCATATTAGTGCTAGAAGAATGTAAAAACGCATTTCTCCCTGATTGACCTGAAACAGCAGGAAGAATAGCAGCAATGCCTGCAGCAGCCAGAATCCGCATTCCATCACATACCGCATGATAACTTGTTTCTTCCAGTGCCGTTCAAAGCGGCGGAAAGTATCCATGGCTGCCCCAAGATAAATTCCGCCAGCAATCATCGACACAATGGTGAGGAACTGGACAGTAAGTGTCATTTGAAGAGCTTGCTAAAGAGTCCTTTAGCCTTCTCCCCGTGCTGCTCGTCTAAATATGACAGCTCCTGTATCTTGCCTTTTATTGATACTTTTCCTTCCTGCAAATCAAGATTCTTCATATGCAGGTTATTGCCGCGAATGACCATATAACCCATCTCGGTTTGAAGCAGAAACTCCTCGCTATCAAAGCTGTCCACTTCTTTCACACCGCTAATTTCCAGTGTTTTTCGATTGAACATCTTTATGTCATGATCCGCTTGAACTTTTCGGGTTTGATCCATCGTTACCGCCTCCCTTTATCCCTAACAATCTATGAGGTTAGGGACAAGGTTAGAACGGCTTTATTGTACAGGCTCTTCCTTTTTCACTTTGTAAAGTGTTGCAGCGTCGTCTTTCTTCACTGCTTCTTTAAGCTGCTGCACTTCAATTGTTAGCAGTTTTTGACCGAAACGAATAGCCATTTCGTCTCCAACAGCCACATTTGTAGATGCCTTTGCTTGGACACCATTAATGGTAATACGTCCTTGATCTGCTACTTCTTTTGCCAATGTCCGTCGTTTAATTAATCGTGATACTTTCAGAAACTTGTCTAATCGCATCATCGTTCACTTCCTTTATCCGTACTTTGCTTCTTATCAATCACCTGATGCAGTGCGATTTCTGGGTTTATCTTATGATAGCCTGCATAGGAAGCAATAGCAAACAGAATCTCTCCAATCGCTGCTTCATACTGCTCGCTCTGCCCCTCTTTTTGATCCAGCTTTGCTAGCAGCTGTTCCAACTCAGACACAGCTACCTCTTTGGTTTGTCCTATCTTCGCTGCCTTCATTAACTGAGGCACCATCGCATCTTCTTCCGTATGTGTGCGACTTTGCTCTTTCTTTTCTTCTTGCTTAATGGCTGCCCAACTATCGCGCAGCTCTTCTTCTGTTTCTAACACTTCATCCCCAAACACATGCGGATGACGGCGAATCATTTTTTCTGTTACGCTTCGAATGACATCCTCAATTGTAAAGTAACCTTCATCTTCCCCAATTTGGCTATGCAGCATCACTTGAAGCAGCACATCTCCGAGTTCTTCAATTAGATTTTCCTCATCTTCCTTGTTAATCGCATCAATTAATTCATATGCCTCTTCAATTAAATAACGACGTAAGGATGTGTGGGTTTGTTTTTGATCCCATGGGCAGCCGTTAGGTCCTCGTAATGTTCGAATGACATCATGAAGTCGGTAAAATTTATGATTTAATTCCAATGAAATAGCTGGCGGTACATAAACACTCATCAGATTACTGAACTCTACACTTCTATCCAGTTCCTCTAGCGCTACTGTTTTGATACGCTCATCCGAACTCCCCACAGCATCCACAATCGTCACTGGATATTCCGGCGGAAGATCTTCCAATAATTCCAGCTTCACTTCTGATGCTACCATTTGATCGTACACCTGACAGAAGATCAGATGCTGTCTGTATTCGAGTTCATCTCGGCGGAAGGAAGTGGCATCTACAAACTGAAAGCCATCAATCGGATCAATCTGGAGGACAGAGAATAAGTCATCCAAAAAGCTCTGTCCGCCAATAATTTTCACTTCTACTTCTTGCTGTGCCAGCAGCAGCTGTACTGTTTTCTCAGCCAGCATCGGATGTCCGGGCACTGCATAGATGATGGAACCTTCCTCTGCTTCCCGATACAAGCTGTTGGCTATCTCTTCATATACAGTCTGGAAATCTGGATATTGTTCATATATCTCATCATACGAATGGAACGTCACACCTTCTTCTTGCAATGTCTGAACGACTGGATGGTCCTTCGTTCGCACAAAGATAGGATTTGCATGCTCCTTTAATTTTCGGTAGATTCCGAGTGACAGCTGATTAATATCGCCGCCGCCAAGTCCAACCACTTCTATAGTATGTTTCATTTTCTTGTTCTCCCTTCCAAACGCAGCAAATATCGGCTGAATGGTAATGCCTTTAATTCAGATTCACTGAACGCCTTCGTCTTAATTAAAGTAATAGCGTACAATATTGCACCTGTTATGACTGCAAACATCACATATACCAATAACAAAAATCGTGTTTTCACGTGAAACAATTCGACAGTGGCCGCATATAACATACAAACTGCGACAACCATGATCACCAGCCCTGTCAATAAACTCCTCCATGGCAGCTTGAACAGTTTCATGTCCGGTATATAACGGTGAAGCAAATACATATTGGCAGCCAAGATACAGGTTACTGTCATAACAGTTGCTATAGACGCGCCCATAATACCCCACATCGGGACAAGCCATTCATTCAGTATCCACTTGATTAACAAACCGCCAGCAATGACAGCTGCTGTGTGCTTCCATTTTCCTAACGTCTCCAGCATGGAAGCCGTTGTTAGTGTGAGTGAGCAAACAAATATCGTGAGCATAAATACTTGCAATGTATATGTACCAAGATCCTCTTTAAAGAGCAATCTATTAACTAACGGGAAAAGACTAATTAGACCGGCAGCAGCAGCGATAGACAATAAGAAGCTAAGTTTCCATCCGCTATGCAGCAGAGCAATCACAGATGTTCGCTCGTCTAACAGCTGTTTTTTCGTAATAGATGGTACAAATGCCAGCGCTAGAGAAGAACCTACTACAATTCCCAGCTGAACTAACGGTTGGCCGCGGTCATATATTCCTTTCCATTTACGCGCTTCCTCTAAACTATATCCATGCTCCAGTAAGCCAGATACAAGTGTAAACGCGTCTGCAAACTGCAGCAGAAGCAATAGCATATAGTTTAGACAAATAAAAAAGCCATATACGAAAATCGTTTTTATAACATGGACCCATGCTAGCGAATGCTTCACAGAAGAGATAATCGGTTCATGTTTCATAAAAAAGCAAAGTACCACAATACCACAGCAAGCTCCTGCCAATGATGCTAGCGCCGCTTTCGCTCCAATTGCATATAAATCGCTACCGCCGCGAACGAGTAAGAACGTAACAACGAGTATTAATCCTACCCGGATAAGCTGCTCCGCAACTTGCGAGACCGCTGTCGGAGTCATATTCTGCTTGCCTTGGTAAACACCTCTTACTATAGCTGTAAACGGCACCGCAAGAAAGATAAAAGACGCTGCCTGAAGCGGGACCTTCAAAGCAGCGTCTCCCATAATCTCAGCTATGTAAGGTGCTGCTGTATATAAAAAGGCGGATGTTAAAGCGGCCAAAACAAACAAAAATGTACCAAGCGGCATGTAGAATGAACGAAGAGAAGGCAGCTGCTTCGGATATTGTTCAGATACTAGCCGAGATACAGCAGCCGGAATGCCATATAAAGCTAAGCTTGCTGCAATACCAAGAAAAGGATAGACCTGCTGGTAAATGTAGAATCCTTTATCACCTACAATATTTTGGAACGGGACACGATAACCCGCACTTAAGATTTTACTGATTAATCCAGCGACTGCCAGGATAAATGCTCCATGGAAAAGCCGCTTCATTCCTAACCCCATGCACTAATTCCTCCAACCCAACCTTTTCTACTGGAATTATACCACGTAGCGATATGTCAAATCTTGCTTTATCTTTGCACAAGATTCCATACGACGATCACTTGTCTAGGCTATATGCTGAACTGGAGGTGAGTATATGTATAGAGATATCTGGAAGAACCGCCATATGATTTATTACTTCTCAGGAGGTGCCGTTTCACAAATTGGCAATGTCTTATCTGGCTTAGGCTTTTTATTTCTCGCATATCGTCTGACAGAATCAAGTGTACAGACTACATTTATAGCGATTGCAGAAACAGTGCCGTATCTTTTGTTCGGCTTGATTGGCGGGGCTGCAGCAGATGTAATGAATAGAAAAAAGATGATGATAATGATGGATTTATCGCGCTTTGGGATTATAAGTATCACTGTTTTTTTATATTTTCAGGGTTGGCTAAACTATTATCATCTATTAATAGGCAGTTTCCTGCTCCAATGCTGCGGATGCTTTTTTAATCCCGCTCATCGGGCTGTTCTGCCAGAGCTTGTTAAAGAGACACAGCTTCCAGCTGCGAATAGTGCATGGGACACTGTACAGCGATCGGCTTCTTTAGCAGGGCCAATCTTGGCTGCCTGGATGCTGGCAAAAGGTGATATCGTATATCTATTTATCGCAGATGCTGTGTCTTTTGCTAGTAGCGCTGTTTGTATTTCTCGTTTACCTTCCATGCCTCGTTTAGCCAACAAAGAAAGTCTCTCATTATCTTCTTTGTATAAATCTATGTGGGTGTTTGTGCAATACGGGAAAACCAATTCTGTGCTGGTGCAGTTGTTTTCCATCACTTTCTTTGTCGTCTTCTTTAATACATGGGTATGGCAAGTAGGGATGCTGCTTGCTTTTGAAGAGATTACAGCAAACGGGGAGCGTTGGTTTAATAGCTTACAGATTTTTTACGGCATTGCAGCTACAATCATCAGTGTTCTCCTCCCTTATCTGCTAAAACAGCTGGACATGAAAAAGTATCTGATTGGAAGTATCATATGGGGGCTGGGAATCAGCTTGATAGGATTTGTATATGAGCTGCCGTTTTTCTTTATTGGCGCGTTACTCATTGGAGTAGGCCTGCCAATCAGCAGTTTGACGAGAGTCTACCTTATCCAGACTTCTGTACCGAAAGCCATGCTAGGGAGAGCTTTTAGTACAAATGCAGTTTTGCTTTATGCAGCTAATACACTGTCCTTGAGTATATATGCCAGTCTGCTACCCATGTTATCTATTCGAACATTCATGTTAATAAGCGGATTGGCAATTCTGTTGGTTCCGTGCCTCTATGTTTTCAACTGTCTCACTCGAAAAGCACCTGGCGTCTGACCATAGATCCGCCGAAATACCGTATGATAAGAAGCTGCATTTTTAAAACCTACTTCTAATGCAATTGTTAGAATGGAGGCATCTGATTGTCGCAGCAGCTGCTGACTTTTTACGACACGGAGTATTTGCAGCCAGCTGTATGGAGTTAGACCTGTTTCCTTTTTGAAGAGGTGACTAAACTGATACTTTCCTAACGAAGTCAATGCCACCATATCATCCAATGTCCAATCTTGTTCATAACTCTGCTTCAATGCGTCCAGTACTACATAAATCGACGGATCGTATCCCTCTATATTCCAACTTTCAGCATGTGCGCCTGGAATAAGCCGAAGCAGCAGCAATGCAAGTTGAATTAGGCTGTTCTCCATCCAAAAGCGCTGCTCTATTTCTGTCGTTTGCATTTGTAGATACAAGCGGGTTGTTTCGACCCACTGATGAATAAGCGGATGCTTGCATACAATTTTTGCAAAGAAAGGTTCTTGAACCGTAATGCCAACTTCCCTGGCAACGTCCGTCAAAAGTGCTGGACTTAATTCTACAATCCATTTCTCAGAAGTGTGAAAGAGCTGCTTATGCAGAACGTGCGGGTTGAGAAGGAGTAATTCACCCGCGGTAAGTGCCATGTCTTGATCTTTGAACTGATAAACAGACTTCCCACTCGGGTTGAATAGCAGTTTGTAGCTTAGATCATCACGCCAACTCCTCTCTCCTAGCAAGCTTTTGCGCCATAACAAAAGGCCGTTTTGATGTTCTAGTATCATGTCGTCTCCCCCTCTTTTCATCAGCTTAGCATAAAAAAAGAATCCCGCAGCATATAAGCTGCAGGATTCCTATGATTTCAGATACATTATTCCATTTGTCTCGCAAGGAAGTTAGCAGCTGTTTCTGCCGCCTTTTCCTCTACCGTGCTCAATTCACCATCATTACGGCTGACAATGACAACACAGCCAATTGGGTCACCGCTGGCGATAATCGGGCTTACTACATAAGCTTGTATGTCGTCATCTTTTCCTTCTACAAGTTCAACATTTCCCGATTGATTGTAAACAGCAGTTGCTCTGTCCTGCATCGCCTTTTCGATAATGTCTCCAATGCCTTTGTTCATGTATTCTTTCTTCGATTCCCCTGCAACTGCGATATATTCGTCACGGTCACAGATCATAACACCATGATCAATTGTAGTAAATAGCGCTTCCGCGTATTCTTTTGCGAAATCACCTAATTCACTGATAGGTGAGTATTTTTTTAGAATAACCTCTCCATCACGATCAACAAAGATCTCTAGCGGATCTCCTTCTCGAATGCGCAGTGTCCGGCGTATTTCCTTCGGGATAACAACACGTCCCAAATCATCAATTCTACGTACGATTCCTGTAGCCTTCATCTTCCATTGCCTCTCTTTCTGTATCCTAAGCTGCTCTGGGGTATTTTCTACTTATTATGAAGAAAAGAAGAATTCACCAGTTGTGCTGTTAGTATGATACACATTGGCATAACTATTCATTTCCTGCCAATTTTTTCGAAAACAATGGTAAGACTTTAGCTGGCTCGCTTGAATTCCCGCATTGCTTGGATGAATTCCTCTGCAATCTCATACCGGCGGTTATAGGAGTTTCTGTCCCAATTGAACACGATCTTCAGTTTCTTGTCTTCTGTGCCAAGCTGGACCATCCGCCCGTATTGATTTGCAAAGTCAAATAGTTTTCCGCCATCTACATACTGACTCCTATCTGGATCGACGAGTATCTCCATGCGCTGCTTTTTCTTCTTCTCACTAATGGATTCGATTTTCTCACGTTTCGCGTACATCTTGATTGTTGTAACGTGGAAGAGATTAGCTACTTCATCCGGATAATCTCCAAAACGATCAATTAGCTCCTCGCGTAAGTCATGAATCTCTTCTTGAGAGGTACAGCTTTGGAACCGTTTATACATATCAATCTTCTGCTTTTCATCGCTAATATAGGTCTCCGGTATATACGCATTGATGTCCAGATCCAATTCCACTTCAAACGGCTTCATCTCCTCAGCAGGCTTACCTGCTTTACGAGCCTCCACTGCTTCTGTAAGCATCTGTGAGTACATATCAAAACCGACCGAATCAATAAATCCATGCTGCTGAGAACCGAGCAAGTTACCTGCTCCGCGGATAGATAAGTCACGCATGGCAATCTTGAAACCAGAACCGAGCTCTGTGAATTCTTTGATCGCCTGCAGCCGTTTTTCCGCCACCTCTGTGAGCACTTTATCTTGCTGATAAGTGAAGTAAGCATAAGCAACACGATTTGAGCGTCCAACTCTTCCGCGCAGCTGATACAACTGGCTAAGGCCCATGCGATCGGCATTATTAACGATTAATGTATTTACATTAGGTATATCTACACCGGTTTCAATGATGGTCGTACTGACAAGGACGTCATACTCCCCTTCCAAGAAGGCAAGCATCACACCTTCGAGCTCTGATTCATTCATCTGACCATGCGCAAATGCAACCCTCGCATCATCAACCAAAGCAGAGATCTCCTGCGCTTTTCGCTCAATGCTTTCAACCTGGTTATACAGGAAGAACACTTGGCCATCGCGCGCCATTTCCCGCTCAATCGCTTCTCGGATAAATACCGGATTATATTCCATCACATATGTTTGAATCGGGAATCTGTTTTCCGGCGGCGTCTCGATAACAGATAAGTCTCTGACACCAAGCATGGACATATGCAATGTCCGCGGAATTGGCGTTGCCGTTAACGTTAATACGTCGACATTCGTCTTCAGCTGTTTTAGTTTTTCTTTATGTTTTACACCAAAACGCTGCTCTTCATCGACAACTAACAGCCCAAGGTCCTTATAGACGACATCTTTGGACAATAGTCGGTGTGTTCCTACGACAACATCAACTGTACCGTTCTTCAAGCCTGCTGTTACCTCATTTTGCTGTTTGCGTGTCCGGAAACGACTCATAAGTCCAACATTAATCGGGTAATCTTGGAATCGTTCTAAAATCGTCTCATAATGCTGCTGTGCTAATATGGTAGTCGGAACAAGAATGGCAACTTGCTTGCCATCTGCAATGGCTTTAAATGCAGCGCGAATGGCAACCTCTGTTTTACCATACCCAACATCTCCGCAAAGCAGCCTGTCCATCGGACGCTCCCGTTCCATATCCTGCTTAATTTCATCAATACAGCGAAGCTGATCTTCTGTTTCCTGATAAGGGAAAGCTGCTTCGAACTCTCGCTGCATTTCGGTATCTTCGGAAAAGGCATATCCTTTCGATGCTTCTCGCTCCGCATACAGCTTGATTAGTTCATCCGCAATATCTTCCACAGAAGACTGCACACGGCTTTTTACTTTCTTCCATTCTGATCCGCCAAGTTTATACAGCTTTGGTTCTTTACCTTCCGAACCAACATACTTTTGCACAAGATCAATTTGATCGATTGGTACAAATAACTTATCGTCGCCTGAATAACGGATCAACATGAAATCTTTCCGTATGTCTTGTACTTGCAGCGTTTCTATTCCAACGTAGCGACCAATACCATGATTAGCATGCACAACGTAATCGCCCACCGCAAGCTCCTGGTAACTCTTAATTCGTTCTGCATTGGATATCTTTTGTTTCCGTTTTGGTCTTGAGGTTCGTTTCTTGAACAATTCGTTCTCTGTTAAAACTGCCAGCTTGTGGAACGGCAGCTCAAATCCGCTGCTAATATTGCCAATAATAATTGCCGGAGAACTTGTTGGTAACGATACATGCTCTGTAATGACCGCTTCCATCTCATAATCAGCCATGACTGCCTGTATTTTTTCTGCTCGCTGTTGGTTCGGTGCCATTAAGATAATAGAATAATTGCTCTTGCTCCATCGTTCTAACTCATTTTTCAATAAATGCATTTGTCCATGGAATTGCTGCATTGCTCTGCATGTTACATTTACAATGTTTTGCGGCTGCGTATTCGATATATGCCGCAGGAAAACACTCAAATAAAGACGCGGCTGTTTCATTTGCTGCAATACCTCGTGCCAGTCAAAGGAGAGGCGTAAATCCCTTACAGTCTGATGTGCTTCCAACAGACTTTGATGCCATTCCGCTTCCTCTTCATCAAGCCGATTGGCAGTTTCTTGAATGCGGCTCATCTCATCAAGGATAATATAGCCATCCTGTCCAAGATAATCTAATAAACTAGCTGGCTTTTCGTAGAAATAGCCAGCATATTTAGCCATTGCAGGGAAGCGCTCTTGCTGCTTCAGCCGCTCCAGATCCTGACTGACTGCCTCAAGTACTCGCTGTTTATGGTCATCTTCTTTCAGCTTACTAATTGTTTCGCCTAACGCTTTCTCGAGACGAACAGCCGCCCTTGCGATATCTTCTTGATCAACAAGCAATTCTGTCGCTGGTCCTATTTCGACCGTTTGCTGCTTCTCCATGGATCGCTGTGTATCTGAATCAAAGTACCGTATAGAATCGACTTCTGTATCAAATAATTCTATCCTCACTGGGTTTTCTTCAGTCAGCGGAAAGATATCCAGGATACCGCCGCGTAAGCTGAACTCGCCAGGACCTGCAACCATATCCGAACGCTCGTATCCCATATCTGTAAGTGACTTTATATTTTGGTCAAGATCGATTTCTTCTCCAACACGAAAAGCCAGCTGATAGCTTTCCCATTTAGCTGGTTGCGGAAGTATTCGTTTTAAAGCAGCAGCCGGTGCCACCAAGACACCATTTTCACTCTGCATCCAATTACGCAAAGCATCAAGCCGCTGGCTGCGGAGTTCCGGACTGGAGATGGCGAGCTCTGATGCTAGCAGTTCATTTACCGGATAAAGATAAACATTTGAATTTGTACTAAGTTCTAATAGGTCTTCATAAAGTGTTTGCGCCTGTGTCAGCTGGTGGGTAACAAGAATAACCTTACGTCGCACTGCATCCTGCAGTACTGTCGCTAACACACCTCTTGCCGAGCCGGACAAACCGGTGAGAAGCTGTTCCCCCATCCCTGACTTTATCCCATTGATGACAGACTGAATGTCATCCTGGGCAGAGACGAATTGCTTAATCTCTTGCATAATGCCTCCTTCTGCTAGTACATGTCATAAGCAAAAAACGCCTTGGTTGAAGCACCAAAGCTTTTTTATGACAGCAATATTTAGCTATAAGTTATTGCATAAAATGATCCAGTTCATGATAGTGCGGATATCGCTGCAAGGTATTTTCACAATCCTCACACGCCACCTGGCAAACAATATTTCCAGCGTCCATCTGCACCATTTCCTGATAATCGACTGCGGATAATTGATCCCATCCAAGCGATTTTATATCAACTTTATATTCATCCAGTTCTGCGAGCTGTGTTTTACAATGCCGACAACGATAAATAATAGCCATGATCACGCCTCCGAGACTTAGATTTGACTCTGTCAAAGTCTGCCCGAAAACCGTTCATTTCATACACATGGCAATGTATGTGTCAGCGATTGAAATCGTTCATAACATTCAAGAAAGGCTCCTGAAGCCATGCTTCTACAGCATCAGCAGATTTCTTCACACTGTCTACTATATCTTGTAATTCATCCTTATGGAAACGCTGCAGTACGTAGTCTACTACAGGCTGCCGATTAACTGGACGGCCAATTCCAAGTCGAAGTCGCTTGAATTCTTTCGTACCGAGATGATCAATCAAAGATCGAATACCATTATGACCGCCATGACCGCCCTTCTCCCGAAGACGAATCTTCCCAGCAGGCAAGTCTAAATCATCATAAATGACAGCCACATCCTCAAGCTCCACATTATAATAATCCATCAGCGGACGAACCGCCTCGCCCGAAAGGTTCATAAACGTTGTCGGCTTCACAAGAATAACCTTTTCCCCATTAATCATGCCTGTTGCATAGACACTATTAAATTTTTTATTTGTTAACGGCAAACTGTGCCGATGCACCAATTCATCAATTGCAATGAACCCAATATTATGCCGCGTCTGATCAAACTTCTGACCCGGATTCCCAAGCCCAACAATCATTTTCATATCTATAAACGCCCTTTATTCACAAATTCCATACGAAAAAATGATACCCCAACAGAAAATAAAATACAAGGAAACCGAAAAGCGGAAGAAACCGGGTAGAAACGAAGCGGTAAGCAAGGGAGCCCGGAGTGGGTGTCTTTCCCACATAGGGATTCACTGCTTACAGCGCAGTTTCTGGTTTCTGTAGCTAGACACCACCGAAAAGCGGAGAAGAACGCTTAGAAACGGAGCAATAAGTGAGAAGGCCCGGAGGAAGGTGTTCTTTCCTTTTGCAGGGACTTATCGCTTATGGCGCAGTTTCTGTTCTTCGCAGCTAGACACCATCGAAAAGCGGAGAAGAACGCTTAGAAACGGAGCAATAAGTGAGAAGGCCCGGAGGAAGGTGTTCTTTCCTTTTGCAGGGACTTATCGCTTATGGCACAGTTTCTGTTCTTCGCAGCTAGACACCATCGAAAAGCGGAGAAGAACGCTTAGAAACGAAGCGGTAAGTGAGAAGGCCCGGAGGAAGGTTTTCTTTCCTTCTGCAGGGACTTATCGCTTATGGCGCAGTTTCTGTTCTTCGCAGCTAGACACCGAAAAGCGGAGAGAGACGGTTAGGGACGGAGAAGTAAGTAAGAAAGCCCGGAGTGGGATGCTTTTTCCCACGCAGGGATTTATCACTTACGGCGCAGTCCCTGGCCCTCGCAGCTAGACACCACCGAAAAGCGGAAGAAACCGGGTAGAAACGAAGCGGTAAGCAAGGGAGCCCGGAGTGGGTGTCTTTCCCACATAGGGATTCATTGCTTACAGCGCAGTTTCTGGTTTCTGCAGCTAGACACCATCGAAAAGCGGAAGAAACCGGATAGAAACGAAGAAGCAAGCAGTATTCCCTGGTTTCAAATAATTTCCCAAGTTACCTCTTCTCCCTTTACATAGATAATCCCTTCTATCTTGCACAAAAAAGCACATCAAGGATGCTTCCTTTCTCATCCTTGACATGCTTTGCCTCTGCTTCTTTCTATCTTATCCTTTATTTGTTTGGAATAATCCTACTTCATTAAAACTTAACACTCCTGCTGAACTGTTTTATCATTCCTATCAGCAATACAACAATAAAGAAAAGGGTTGTTGTCACGATAATACCTGTATGCATGTTTGTATTATCTGTTTTTAGTATATCTGTTGCTAGGGTGAGTATATTAGAGGGCAGATATGCGGCTGTATCAGGCAGAATAGTCGAAAGTAAAGCAATACTGGCTATGATTAAAATTGAAATACCTGCCACTCCTCCGCTGCGGCGAAGAATTGTACCCATAAATAAGGTGACCGTAATAACTAGTACAATCCATAAGCAATAAATCATATAACTTTTCCAAACGGAGGTAAACGGGACATCAGTAAATAAGTTATTTGTGTAGTACCATGCAATTCCATAGGAAAGAGAGAAGGCCAGTAAATGGAGCAAGACAAGCATTGTCCACTTACTGAAAATATAGGCAGCAGAACTAAGAGGCCTAGTGAATAGCTGCATAAGAGCGCCCGTATTCCTCTCCTGCACAATGACATTCATACAAGCTAATACGATAATCGCTGTTCCGATAGTATGCAATTGAGATAATGTACTGGCCAGTACTTCTCCGCCGCTCGGGATAGGCAGTTTCATTACTGCACCATCTGGTAAACTGTTCGAGTTTTCCAAGATAGCTGGCATAAAGTATAGCGTGATTGGTTGGAGAATAGTCATTAGAAGAATTACAGCAGGCAGCCAGATTACCTTCTTGTCTCTCCAAGCTTCCAGCCATTCTTTACGAAACAATGCGTTAAACTTGATCAACTTTCCATCACCTCCATATAGCGCTCCTGTAAGGATTTTTCTTCTGTTCCAAAGTAACGGACTTGTATATGCTGCTCGATGCAACTTTGTAATAGCATGTTTGATGTTATACCGGGTTTTAATGTTCCAACAACCTTCTTGGTTTCCTGTACTTCTATGTGTTCATAAAATTTACGCAGTAACTCATCTTGCAGCATTTCGGATGTTTCCAAGCGATAGCGCTCTTGAAGCTGATTATCTTTCCATTCCTTCATATTCTCATAAGAGATTCCCTGTCCCGCTCTCATAATTAGCGCCTTATCACCCACTTGCTCCGCATCATGTAAAACATGCGTAGAGAATAAGATGGTCATTTTATTCTTTAATACATTCATAATATTCATCACATCTATCCTTCCTGCTGGATCAAGTGCAGAGACCGGTTCATCGAGCAGAAGGATTTGCGGTTCATGTAAGATAGCCTGTGCTATACCAAGTCGCTGTTTCATACCTCCAGAGAAACTGCCTATTTTCTGCTTTTGTGCTTTTAACAAACCTGTCAGTTCTAATACGTATTGAATCCGTTCATTTATCGTTCGATTTGTCATTCCTGATAAAGTGCCTGCTAACAAAAGATATTCTTTCGGGTACATCCAATTAAAGAAAACGGGGTGCTGAGGTAGAAACCCTACTTTATCTCTACTGATTGCTTTGTTCTCACTCAATATCGCTCCATCAGTGGGTATAATTAAACCTGCCAGCATATGCAATGTTGTCGTCTTACCAGCTCCATTTGGTCCTAAGAGCACAAGACACTCATTTTCTATAAGTTGAAGATTCAAGTTGTTAACTGCAACATGTTTCCCATATTGTTTCACTAATCCTCTTGCTTCCAGCAGAGCCATCTACCTATCCCTCCTTTTCCCGGCGACAAAAAATAAGACTGGTCCGATAATACTTACACATACAATGATGATGATCCAGAGCCATTTGGGTCCTAGTGTATGTTCAGCTCGGATGCAGCTCATAAGAGCAGTTACTAATAAGATGAACTGCACTATAAGAACAGGCAGCAGCAATGCAAATGTATTTTCCACTTCCTGCTACCCCCTTCTCTCTCTGCGAATAATGAATAGATAGTAACAAAGGAGTGGCATTGGAAACTGTATCAATCCAACGATCCCCCAGGCCCATGCATATGTGCCTCTTTTTTTAGCATCTATATATAACCAAATCCCTTGCGCCAGCAAAATTGGTATAACAAAGAGAGTGATTGTTAATTCGTGCGCTGTCATTACATCACCCTCCTTTTTCTTCTCTCAACCAACAATAGAATGAGAACTGCAGCAGCTGATGCGAATTGCATAACATAAAAAGCCCACATGATATGCACAACTGCTGCGATATATAGAGACAGCAAGACACATGCGAGAAGGATGAATCCAAATAATTCTTTACGCAGGCTTTCCTGATATCGCTTCTCTCCACAATTTAGCTGGTGGATGATCTCCTCAGCATCCGGGATATCAATTGGCACTTTCCTGTCCATCTCTGTCCACGCCTCATTCATTTCCTTGATTACATCATCATGCTTCATCACGCCACTCCTCTCTTAATTTCTTTTGTGCATAATGGATACGAGATTTTACCGTTCCTTTTTTTAATTTTGTCATTGCAGCAATCTCTTCAATGGAATAGCCATAATAATGACGAAGCAGGATGAGCGTTCTCGTCTCTGTAGATAGAGTGGAAAATAATCCGAGGTGCAGTGACCAATCCAGATTTTCTTGTGCCAACTCCCATTTCATTTTTCGTTTTTCATTCTCGGTCAGCTGCTCATGTCTTTTTCTATCACGTTTCCTTTTTCGCTGTTCATCCAAGAATAAGCGCGTTGCAATAGATACCAGCCACGTAGAAAACTTTGATTGATATCGGAATTTAGGTAAATTTATATAAGCACGTATCATTGTTTCTTGCAGTAAGTCCTCTGTCATTTCTTTATTCATGGTGAGTTTGAAGAGATAACGATATAAGAATGCATAGTATTGCTGGAATAGCAGACTGAAAGCTGATTTATCTTTCTTAGCATTCTCGATTGAAACACTATTTACCGCGTCTTCCATTTCACCCCCCCTTTCCTATCTGTCTATATGACGTTTGATGAGATGGTAAAGTTCAATCAAACATAAAAAAAGCTGCACCTTTTCGGTACAGCTCTTCTTCCAATCATTTATTCTTCTTTATCGTTCTTAGATCCTTCTTCTGTTGCTTCTACATCGCTTGCGTCACCAGTAGTTGTGTCATCGGATTCAATTTCTGCAGTTGGTGCTGTGACTGTTGCGATCGTTGTATCAGCGTCTGTGAGTATTTCGTAAGCGCCGTTTGCTGGCAGGTCACCTACACTGATACTGTCACCGACTTCCAACTTAGAAACATCGACTGAAATATGATCCGGAATATCATTAGGTTTTGCACTGATTTCTAAATCGTACAATGGCTGCTGCAATACACCGCCTTCTTTAGAACCTGGTGCATCTCCCTCCAGCTGAATCGGTACTTCTACAGTGCGCGCTTCAGACATATTTACAACAAAGAAGTCCGCATGTAAGATACGATCTTTTAATGGGTCCGTTTGGTAATCATGCAGCATAACATCTACTGCATCTCCTGTAATATCCAGTGAGATTACCGCATTTTTCCCTTCGTCACGTACTGTTTTTAATAAGTCGATACTATCTACTGCAACACTTACAGGCTCTTTCCCGTTGCCATACACGATTGCAGGGATAATACCCTCCTCGCGTAATTCATTGAGATACGACTTTGTATGGTTATCTCTTCTATTTGCTTTAAGTTTTACTGCCATCATAATCACCCTCCATGTTTTTACGCATCTACATGTAAGGATTCCCTTATGATTCAGGCACTAAACATATAATCAATCAAATAGTACACTAACAGATTGCTGTTCGTGAATACGGATGATTGCTTCACTGAACAATGGTGCTACAGAAAGCTGCGTGATATTATCAATTTGCTTCTCTTCCGGAAGCGGAATAGAGTTTGTCACAACAAGCTCTTTAATTTGAGAATTTTGGATTCGCTCGATTGCCGGACCAGATAATACCGGATGAGAACATGCTGCATATACTGCTGTTGCGCCTTTTTCTCTTAGCGCATTAGCAGCCAGTGTAAGGGTCCCAGCTGTATCAATGATGTCATCAATAATGATCGCTGTTTTTCCTTTGATCTCACCAATGATATTCATTACCTCTGCCACGTTCGGACGCGGACGACGCTTATCAATGATTGCAATTGGTGCTTTCAAACGGTCTGCCATGCGGCGAGCGCGAACTACACCACCGTGGTCTGGAGATACAACAACGATATCTTCCAAGTTCTTCTTCTCGAAGTAATCAGATAGAATCGGAACACCAACTAGATGGTCAATTGGAATATCAAAGAAACCTTGAATTTGCGGCGCATGCAAATCAAGCGTCAAGACACGTGTTGCACCAGCTGTTTGCAGAATATCAGCAATCAGTTTGCTAGTGATTGGTTCACGAGAACGCGCTTTGCGGTCCTGACGTGCATAGCCGTAGTAAGGCATGATAATATTAATCGTTTTAGCTGACGCACGTTTTAATGCATCAATCATGATAAGCAATTCCATCATGTGCTGGTTAACCGGCGCGCTAGTGGATTGAACAACATACACATCGCAGCCGCGGATACTTTCTTCAATATTGATCTGGATTTCGCCATCGCTAAAGTGGGAGACAGTGATTTTACCCAGTTCTACGCCAATATGGTCTGCAATTGACTTAGCTAACTCCGGATTGGAATTCAAAGAAAAAACTTTTAACGATGGATCAGTATAGGGCATGTCAAGTAACCCTCCAAAATTATTTATTCTTAAAATAAGAAGTTTTGTTTTCTTGTCTTGCTCTTGCAATCGATAAAGCTTCTGATGGTACATCATCCGTAATTGTCGAGCCCGCCGCTACTAAAGCGCCTTTTCCGACTGTGACAGGTGCAATCAGATTCGTATTACAACCGATAAATGCATTGTCCTCAATTTTGGTCAGATGTTTATTTTTACCGTCATAGTTCACTGTTATTGTACCACAACCGATATTAACATCTTTTCCTACTTCAGCATCGCCAATGTAACTCAAATGAGATACCTTACTTCCATCTGCAATCGATGCTTTTTTCACTTCAACAAAGTTACCAATCTTCACATTGTCGCCAAGCTGTGCTTGCGGACGAATGTGAGCAAAAGGTCCGATATTGACATCATTGCCAATTTCGCTGTTATGTGCAACACTTTGCTTCACAATTGTACGATCTCCGATTGTGACATCCTTCACTTCTGAATTCGGACCAATAACGCTATCTTCCCCAATAACTGTATTGCCCAAGATCATTGTACCCGGTAAGATTGTCACATCCTGGCCGATTACAGCATCCGTGCTGATGTAAGTAGATGCAGGATCGATAATTGATACACCATTGCGCATGTGCTGCTCATTGATACGACGTTTCATAATTTGCTCCGCATCGGAAAGCGCAACACGATCATTTACACCCATTGTTTCATCAAAGTCAGCTGTCTGGTAAGCGGTCACCAGTTTGTTGTCTTTCTTCAGCAGTTCCAGTACATCTGGAAGGTAATACTCACCTTGAGCATTATCATTCGATACATTATGTAATGTGTGGAACAATAACTTATTATCAAAGCAGTATGTACCCGTATTAATCTCATCAACGATCAATTCTTCTGCATTTGCATCCTTATGCTCAACAATGCGAAGTACTTCACCTGCATCATTGCGAATAACACGGCCGTAACCTGCAGGGTTTGGTGCTTTTGCAGTCAAAACTGTTGCACTTGCCCCTTGTTGTTCATGATGATCAAGTAAAGCTTGAATCGTCTGACCTGTGATTAACGGTGTATCTCCGCTCAACACAACTGTCACACCATCTTTATCCTTGAGGAATTCTTCCGCCTGCAGTACGGCATGACCCGTACCCAGCTGTTCTTCCTGCAAAGCATAAACACTCACATCGCCAAGCTGTGCTTGTACCGACTCCGCTCCATGTCCTACAATAGTAATCAATTTATTTAAGTGTAAAGAATTTAACTGGTCAGTAACATGCTGTACCATTGGCTTTCCCATTACAGGATGCAGCACTTTGTACAGCTTTGATTTCATCCTGGTGCCTTTTCCAGCAGCAAGGATGACTGCATATCGGTTTGACATGCGAACCCTCCATTCTTTTATCCTCTGTAAATATATCTTAAAATAATTGTCATTTCAACAGGAGGCTGGCTTGATTTCACGTAATTCGAGACAATTTTACCTTCAATTGCGTATATAATGGCATAAAAATAACAGCCATTCCATATGTTAGAACAGCTGTTAGTTTTGTCTTTATGAAAGATGGCAGATACCATCTGTTGATCTCCTATTAAGAAGCACCTGCTGCTTCTTCATATTCCACCACTTCTACTTCTTCATCTCCTGCACGATGATATTCCTGCAGCACTGCATCCTGAATCTTGCTCCGTGTGCCAGAGTTGATTGGATGTGCTACATCGCGGAATTCGCCGTCTGGTGTACGTTTGGAAGGCATAGCGACAAACAAGCCGTTATTCCCTTCAATGACACGAATATCGTGTACAACAAACTCTTGATCCATCGTAATAGAAGCGATAGCACGCATTCTTCCCTCGGTATTAACGCGGCGTAATCTTACGTCAGTTACTTCCATTATGTTTCACCACCCTTACCTTATTTAGAACTTATTACCAGTAATTCTACAAAACTCTGGAAACTCCTTCTAAACCTAAAACTTTTTTTTAAAAATTTTCAGTAAGGGGTTGGAACTATTTTCAGTTGAAGTAATTGCCTTTTTGTACGTCAATTTGCTTGTTGCGCACATCCACGTTCTGTATCTTAATCAGTGACGTGTAATCTTCCACTACCCGGTCCTCTTCTTCATCTTCAGCTTCCGCTAATACACCAATAGCCGTCACGTTCGCATTGAATTCTTGCAGCAGACTCTTCATGCCATTGATTGTACCGCCGGCCTTCATGAAGTCGTCGACAATACATACATTAGCTTGGTCAGGTATGCTTCGTTTCGAAAGCACCATCGTCTGTATCTTTCTTGACGATCCGGAAACATAATTAACACTAACGGTAGATCCTTCTGTTACTTTCGGGTCTCTCCTTACAATAACTACAGGAACGTTCAAATAATTCGCTGTGGCATAAGCAATCGGAATACCTTTCGTAGCAACCGTTACAACGACATCGATTTCACGGTCGTGAAAAGCTGTTGCAAAGAGGCGGCCGATTTTGTTTACTGCAGCGGGCTCTCCGAGAATATCACTCATGAACAAATAGCCACCTGGCAGAAGCCGATCTGAATCCGCCAGCTTATCACAAAGCTCATCAATGAAGGAGGCACTGTTTTCCTTCGAGTAAATCGGGATATAGCGAACACCGCCAGCTGCACCTGATACAGATTGCAGATACCCAATTCCTTCTTGCTGGAACATATCATTTATAATAGACAAATCTTCACTTACGGAAGATTTGGCAGCAGCGTACGTTGTTGAAAAATATGGCAAAGACACCAATTGCTGCGGATGATTAATTAAATAATTCGTCATCGCAACCAAACGTTCACTTCTTTTCATCTCTACACCTCAAAACCGAATGTTATTGTTAAATAATAACACTCTCGTACGGTTTTAATCAAGCTCAGGCCGACCGCCAAGCATCCGAACAACATACACTTGCTCACAAAATCCTCTTAAGCTGTTATATATCCGGTATGCGCGACTCTCTTGTGATACGAGAGAGAAGACAGTTGGTCCGCTGCCGCTCATTAATACCGCATCTGCTCCTGCTTCAGCCATTTGCTGTTTAATTTGTTTTACTTCCGGACATAGCTTCAGTGTGACAGGTTCCAATACATTTGCGACCTTGTCACAAATAGACTGGAAATCTCCATGCTCGATCGCATTAACCATTCCTTCTGTATCAGGATGCTCAATACCTTCGATTTTTAACTGCTGATAAATTGTCTGTGTGGAAACACCCACTCCTGGATTAGCTAGTACAACCCAGCAAGCTGGCGGAGCTGGAAGTTCTTTTATCTTCTCTCCGCGGCCAGTTGAGAGCGCTGTTGACCCATATACACAAAAAGAAACATCTGAGCCGATTTTTGCTCCCAGTTCAGCCAGCGTATCAAGGGATAATCCCAATTCCCATAACGTGTTCAGACCACGTAGTACAGCCGCCGCATCACTGCTTCCGCCTGCAAGGCCGGCTGCGACCGGTATCTGCTTATCTATGTATATCTTGACACCTTTATCAATGTTATATGTATCTTTGATCAATTGCGCCGCACGGTAGGCAAGATTGCGTTCATCGTTCGGTACAAATCTGTTATCCGATTCGATTTCAATCTTGTTCTCCTGTAACACGATTAACTCTATCCGGTCTGCCAGGTCAATCGTTGTCATCACCATCTCTACCTCATGATAGCCATCCGGGCGTTTGTATAGTACGTCCAACGAAAGATTGATCTTAGCTGGCGCCTTTTCGAGCAAATACATGTCATGTCACCTACTTTAGTTGAATTTCTTCAAAATTGTATCATAAAAAGAAGGTGCAGGCTATTCTGCCAGAAAAGAAGCAGCCCTTCTCATCGATAATTGAGAAGGGCTGCTCTCTATTGCTGTTTGTCTTGCATCGACTGCTCAGCCATGGCAATTGCATACTTTACCATATTCCCCGCATCGCGAGAACGTATGCCGCCCCAGCCTTCCTTCTGTACTGTGTCGTAAAACCCAAGTTCTTTTGCAATTTCCTCTTTTAGTGCATCAGACATCATACCTCTTCTTCTGCCCAAAGAAAACAGCTCCCTTCTGATATTTACGACACGCTTATTATCTGTCTCATCAGCCAGTGTTATGCCTGTCAGATCTATACAAAAAGACAAATTAAAAAGCAGAGGACAATCCTCTGCTTTCTTCTAGCACTATTTAGCGATTTCATTCAAATCGTCTGTATCAAAATCTAATTCTACTGTTTCGGTTAAGACATCTGCATAGCTATAGGAGACACGCTCAAACGCATTCTCATCTTGATCAAGTTCTACGATGAATACAGCTGGATACGTTTCCGCAAGTACTCCGCAACGTTCGATGGTTTTCTTTCTCCCACCATTAGCTTTCAATTTTAAACGTTTACCAATTTGTCCTTCCAGACCCTGCTTAATTTCAACTAATGTTTTAGCCACTGCACTCCACCTCACTGATCTAATCATAGCACAATACCGATATGAAGTCAAATAAAACTTATCATTATAACAGCATATCATTTTTGATGTCAATGAAAAGATTAAATGTTTCTTATTTCACTTTATTCTTTCAAATTTGTGCAAAATTATGCATCAGTGGTAGATTTAAGTGTCAGATTGCTTATTCAGTTGTTTTCACCTTCCTCATCCGGGTCTACATAAGGCAGGCCAGTTCGAAGTAATCCGCGAGTTTCGATTCCCCCGAGACCACGTTCTCCTGTCAATGTATTACGCAGTGCATCCCAAACACCAACCTTCTCCATAAAAGGTGTAAAGGCAATCTTTGCTACAATATAAACAGGATCTAAAGCATGGATATTGATTCTGCTCGGCGAACTCGCAAAGTTTGCACCAGCTCGAATTAAGGATTCAAAATGAGATTGACAGGCACCAGCAAAAATGACTAATTGATCTAAATGCGGGTAAAGCCGACGAGCTTCTCTGACGGTCTCCACAAAGTATTGGGAATGTCGATAAGCCTTCATGTCATGCTTATCTCCTTTATTTTTCTGAAAGGCATCATGTCCGGTTATGACGATAATATCTGGTTGGATTTTTTCTAGAAGGGAAGCAATTTGGAGCGGCATCTCTTTTTCCTGCAGATGAACACCGTGTACTTGGATGCCAAACCGCTGGTAAAAGTCGATACATTTTTTCAAATACGTTCTGTCTCCATCGATATGGAGAACTTTTGCAGGGATTTGGAAGTAGTTAGGGCTGTGCTGATAGCCTGCAGTTGAGTCATATTCCCGCTTATCCTTCATCAGCATATAATCCTGGCGAAAAAGACGGTAGGAATAATCTTCTTTATCTTGCCATGTTTTCTTTTGTTTGCTGATTTCGCGTGTGCCAGCTTTCACGAGATCATCTTTTGGAGCATCCGCGATAAGACGCATATCTTCTCCATGCAGAATGACTTTATTTGCCGTAAAGCTGGACACACGAAACAATAAATCGTGCTGGTATGATTTTCTCGTGACGATATCACCAATCGTCCATTCCATTCCCGTTCACCTCATCCACCAAAGCTTTCTTCTACAGCTTATGATAGGCGGGCAAAAGTGTTCAGCTTCTGGCTGTAAAGGTGTTAGCTAAGGCAGCAAATTCATCCATAGCAAGCGATTCTCCTCTGCGAGTGCCATCAATACCCGCTTCATTCATGATGTCTTCCAGCTGCTCTTTCGAGAATTTAGCAGAGAAATGTCGATTTAAATTATTGCGGAGCGTTTTACGACGCTGCGCAAAGGATGCCTGTATAAGTTCAAAAAAGAACTTTTCATCCTCTACTGCAACAGGAGCTTCTTTACGCAGCTCCAAATGAAGTACTGCCGAATCAACGTTTGGCTGCGGCATGAAAGCAGTCTTCGGCACTGTCATGACAACAGCCGCTTCTGTATAATATTGAACTGCGAGCGACAATGAACCATAGCTCTTTGAATTCGGCGATGCAGCCATCCGATCAGCTACTTCTTTTTGAATCATAACTGTAATACTGGAAATAGGCAGTTCTCTAGTTAACAGATTCATTAAGATAGGTGTTGTAATGTAATATGGCAAGTTCGCCACAATCTTTACTTCTTGATCGCCGAAGTACTGCTGCAATTCCTTCTGCACATCTGCTTTTAATATATCTTCATTCCGTACTTGAACATTGTCATACGGAGATAATGTATCTTCCAGAATCGGCAATAAGCGCTGATCAATCTCAAATGCCAATACTTTGTTTGCGGCGATTGCCAGCTGCTCTGTCAACGCACCCATCCCCGGCCCAATTTCAATTGCACCAGATTCTTTCGTTACTCCTGCATGGTGAATAATATTTCGCAAAATGTTTGTATCAATTAAAAAGTTCTGCCCGAGACTTTTCTTAAAGGAGAAATTATATTTCTGAAGCAGCTCCTTTGTTCGTGTCGGGGTGGCTATATGCCGTTCATTCGTCATCTTCTTCCTCCTGTATAATGCGCTGCATCGTTTCAACGAACAGCTGCTCTGATATACGAAACATCGCCAGCCGCTTTAACAGCTGCTTTCCATTCGTATGCCCAATCGCCAATCTTTCTCCTAGCAGCTTCCGTCTTTGTTTTGCTCGCGGTCCTCCTAAAAGACCGTAAGCGATGACAGCTTCTCTGGATATTTGCGGTTCGTAGGTGTTGTCCATCTCATATACTTGCTCCAAAGCGGCACGGATTGATTCAGCTGTTGCATGTTCAATACCAATCCCTTTATTATGTTTTGCACGAGCTTTATCCTTTGATAAAAACGCATGCTTACAGCCTGGCACTGCCTGCGAGACGATGTGCCGAATCCGCTCACCAGGATAATCCGGATCCGTAAAGATAATGACACCCCGCTTTTTTTGGGCATGTCTGATCTGCTCAATAACACCCGCATTCACAGCAGAACCATTCGTTTCAATTGTATCTGCTTCAATTGCTTGATTTATCTTCGCTGTGTCGTCCTTCCCTTCAACGACAATAACTTCTTTAATTTGCACGCTTTTCCCTCTATGCTTTGATTTGATATAGTCTTTCTGCATTCCGCATCGTCAGCTCTGCCAGTTCCTCATAGCCGATACCGCGGAGTTCGGCAATCTGTTCTGCCACCAGTTTTACGTAAGCTGGTTCATTTCGTTTCCCGCGATTAGGATGCGGTGCTAAATAAGGACAATCTGTCTCGATTAATAAGCGATCTGCCGGTACCATCTTCGCTACTTCCTTTGGCGCTCGCGCATTTTTAAACGTAACAGGTCCGCCTAGCGATATATAGAAGTTCATATCAAGAAACTCTTGGACCAGGTCAGCTTCATCACTATAGCAGTGCATAATCCCGCCAACTTCTGCCGCTCCTTCTTCTCTCAAGATAGGGATGATATCAGCTGTTGCCTCCCTGTTATGAATGATGATAGGAAGCTTCACACGTTTTGCCAATTGAATTTGCCGGCGCAGAACATCTTTTTGAATGCCCTTCGGTGATTTATCCCAATGATAATCAAGGCCCATCTCACCGATTGCCACAACCTTAGGATGAGTTGATAGCTCTTCTACTCGCTCTAGATCTGCATCTGTCATATCAATAGCATCTACAGGGTGCCAGCCGATTGCTGCATAAACAAAATCGTGTTTTTCCGCTAGCTCTATTGCTGATGTGATGCCTTCTGCGTCACAGCCAATCACAACTAGACGAGAAACACCCGCGTCCAATGCCCGCTGCAGCATTTCTTCTCGATCTTCTGCAAACTGCTTATCATTAATATGAGCATGTGTATCAAATAACATAAAATCATTTTCCTTTCTATTCTAATAAAAAAGGAAAAACGCTTGTGTACAAGCGTCTCCCTTTCTTTCTTTATTTTACAATGGAACCGTTTGGTAAAGCTTGCTCCACTGTTGCCAATGCCAGTTTTCCATCCGCACTTTCACCGGAAAGGATCATCCCTTCGGACATCTCACCTCGAAGTTTAACTGGTTTTAAATTAACTACACAAATCACTTTCTTGCCTACTAATTCTTCCGGTTCATAATGCTCTGCAATTCCGGATATAACTTGTCTTTTTTCTGTTCCCAGATCCAGCTGAATTTTCAATAACTTGTTCGCTTTTTTCACTTTTTCTGCTGCAACAACTTCTGCTACTCGGAATTCAAGCTTCGCAAAATCGTCATACTGCACTTCTGGAAGTTTCGCAAAGTCTTGTTCCTCTGCCGGTTTTGCCTTTTTCTCTGGTTCTGGAACTTTCATCATATTCTTGATAGCTTCCACTTCCACTTTGGCATCTAAACGCGGGAAAATCGGACCTTCTTTCTTCACTTGACGGCCTGCTTTCACTTCAGAAGAAAGCAGCGTATCCCACGCCTGGCTTGCTTCTTCTACACCAAGCTGATTAAAGATTTTCGCTGGTGTTTCCACTAGGAATGGGCGGAGTAAGATGGCTACTTGACGCAATACTTCTGC
The DNA here is from genome assembly GCF_019056395.1 of Terribacillus sp. DMT04. NCBI lineage: Bacteria > Bacillati > Bacillota > Bacilli > Caryophanales > Bacillaceae > Terribacillus > Terribacillus sp. DMT04. The sequence continues at coordinate 77,154 of NZ_CP077639.1, read as the reverse complement.
AAGATGTGCAAGGACGTTGCCTAGACGGTCCGCCTGTGCTTCATCTTTCGCTAGTACCCATGGTTTTGTTTCATCAATATACTTGTTTGCCCGGCTTACTAGTTGCCAAATCTTCGCAAGCACAACGGAAAACTCCATGTTTTCCATGCCATCTTCTACTTCTTTGACTGTTTGTTTTGCCATGTCTTCCAGCGCCTGCTCAAATTCTGTTTCACCAGCTGTATAAGCAGGAACAATACCACCCTTATATTGCGTAATCATTGCCACTGTACGGTTCAGCAAGTTACCTAGGTCATTGGCCAAGTCAAAGTTCGTGCGATCAACAAAGCCTTCTGGTGTAAACACGCCGTCTGCACCAAATGGTACTTCACGAAGCAAGTAGTAACGAAGCGGATCAAGACCATAACGCTCTTTCAAATCAACTGGGCTTACAACATTCCCCTTCGATTTACTCATCTTGCCGTCCTTCATAAGTATCCACCCATGCGCGAATACCTTCTTCGGCAATGGCAAGTCAAGTGCCATCAGCATGATTGGCCAGTAGATTGTATGGAAACGGACAATTTCTTTACTCATCAAATGTACATCAGCCGGCCAATATTTCTGGTACAAGCTGTCATCATCGGAGCCATATCCAAGTGCCGTGATATAGTTGGATAGCGCATCGATCCATACATATATAACATGCTTCGGATTTTCCAGTACTTGTGGTCCCCATTCAAATGAAGTACGAGACACAGCTAAGTCTTCCAAACCAGGCTTAATGAAGTTATTAATCATTTCATTCTTCCGGCTCACTGGCTGGATGAATTCAGGATTCTCTTCATAATGTTTTAACAGACGATCTGCATACTTGCTCGTACGTAAGAAATAAGACTCTTCCTTAACGCGATCAACAGGTCCGCCGCAGTCAGGACATTTACTGTCTTGCAGCTGTGTTTCTGTAAAGAAGGACTCACAAGACGTACAGTACCAGCCTTCGTATTCATCTAAGTAAATATCACCCTGCTCTAACAGACGAGAGAAGATTTTCTGTACCGTCTCTTTGTGCCGCGGTTCTGTCGTGCGAATGAAGTCTGTGTTCGTAATCTCAAGTGTCTTCCAAAGGTCTTTTATTCCTTTAACAATATCATCTACATACGCTTGCGGTGTTACACCTTTTTCTTCTGCTTTCTTTTGAATCTTCTGGCCATGTTCATCAGTACCTGTCAAATACGCAACATCGTATCCACGCAGACGCTTGTAGCGCGCCATCGCATCACCTGCTACTGTCGTATAGGCATGTCCGATATGTAGCTTGCCACTCGGATAATAAATCGGCGTTGTGATATAAAATGTTTTATTTTCTTTCTGCATCTGCTTACCCTCCATTATCAAAAAAGCTCACAAAGATGAGCCGTTCGTATACATTTACACTTACCTCTATTGTAGCGACTTTCTACTATAAATTCCAATCCAGCTGAAATAATTTCATCGCGATGCGACAGAAAACAGATCCAATCTGCGTATTTTATAGTAGTAATCCGACATATCGAGTCGATTTGTCGAATAATGTCGACTTATCGGCACATTTCTTTTGTCATTGTTCAGATGAAATCCCCTGTTTTATTTCTCCTATTTTACATTTAAATACAGTGTTAGGGGCTAAAATACCTAATCATTTCCCTTTTACCTGTTGTTCCTGCCAGAAAAGCGCTTTGCTTCAAGATATTTGAATTGACACATATGTCAATCACTGGTACGATAGCTTTAGTTAAATTGTCGAATAATGACGAATCAACATATATATACACCCGAGAGGAGAAACAAAGGATGAAATCAACAGGTATTGTACGTAAAGTAGATGAACTAGGAAGGGTTGTAATTCCAATTGAATTGCGCCGCACACTTGGCATCAACGAAAAAGATGCTTTGGAAATTTACGTTGATGATGACCGCATCATTCTTAAAAAATACAAACCAAACATGACTTGCCATATCACTGGTGAGATTTCTGATGATAACTTGTCATTAGCAAATGGCAAACTAGTTCTTAGCCGCGAAGGTGCAGAAGAACTAATCAATGAAATTCAAACACGTTTGAACAAATAAGCAAAAACCGCTCCGTTAAAAGGAGCGGTTTTTTTATTCTACATGATAGGCCTGATAAACATCGCGTTTGGCCAGCTTGCGATCACTGGCTACTTGTTTGATTGCCTGCTTAGATGGGATACCATCTTTCTCTATATACCAATCTACGTGTTCCTGCACACTCATATTCTCCCAGAAAGCTTGTTCTGCTTCCTGCAGCTCTGCTTCTGATGCACCTTCCACTACAATACAGAACTCGCCGCGTAAATTTTCCGATGCAGCCCATTCCACGGCTTCTTGTAAGTTACCTCGCAGAAACTCTTCATATCGTTTCGTCAGTTCTCTACCTAGTGCTACTTTGCGATTACCGAAACTATCATGAATAGCCGCTAACGTTTCTTTTAAACGATGAGGACTTTCATAAAAAACCAATGTTGCCGGCACCTTGCGCAGCTTTTCTAATTCTTTCGTTAAATCCTTCTTCTTTCTCGGCAAAAATCCGAAGAACTGGTAAGCATCAGTCGAAATACCAGAACCGACTAATGCGACCAGCGCTGCATTGGCTCCTGGAAGTACAACTACCGGATAACCAACCGCAGCCGCTGCTTGAACCAATTCCTGACCCGGATCAGAAATTGCCGGCATGCCAGCATCGCTGACCAACCCAATATCTTTTCCTTCTGCTAACAAATCCAGCAGCATTTGTTCTCTCGCTTTACGATTATGTTCGTGATAACTGATTAACGGTGTTTGAATATCGAAGTGATTAAATAGTTTTATTGTATTGCGTGTATCTTCTGCAGCTACAGTATGTACTTGCTTCAATGTTTCCAGTGCTCGCAATGTGATGTCCTGCAAGTTGCCGATCGGTGTCGGGATAATAAAAAGCATTCCTGTCTGATGCTTCTCAAAACTTTTCTGTGATTGCATGCTATCTTCCCCCTTCCAATATAAGCTTCCATTTCTGCTTCTTAGAGAGTTGCTTGATCCGATATTCCTCGCGCAATGCTGCCTGCCTTGTTTCGAATGTTTGGATGTATACTAAAATGAATGGTCCTCTGCCTCTTGTATATTTTGCACCTTTACCAGCGCTATGCTGTTTCAAGCGGTTAATAAGTGCATTTGTATAGCCGGTATACAAACTTTCATCCTTGCACTTCACTATATAGACAACATGCTTATTTTCTTCCATACAGGATTTCCTCTAATTCTTCGGTATATCCCCCATTTGCAGTATGTGAATAAAGCGGCGGCAACACCTTTAAGCCAGGATTACCATTACGCACTCCTTCGATTAACAGGATATTGGCCTCTTTATCAGGCTTCGGATACACAAGCCGCATGCGTTTTGGTTCAATTTTCTGCTGGCGCATTGCTGTTACAATATCAAGCATCCGCTCCGGACGATGCACAAGACTCACCTTTCCGCCAGGTTTAACTAGCTTACGGCAAGCTAGAATCACATCATCCAATGTACACATCACTTCATGACGAGCAATCGTCAGATGTTCATTCAGGTTTTGCTCGCGCTTGCCGGGTGTTTTAAAATAAGGAGGGTTGCACGTTACAGCATCAAAAGGACCGTTACCAAAGAAAGCCGGCATGTCATTTAAATCTCCATGCACGATATCCACCTGTTCATCCAGCTCATTTAATGTCACATTGCGAACTGCCATATCATAAAGGCGTTCTTGAATCTCAACGCCTGTAATTTGCGCTTTCGTTCTTCTGCTCATCAATAAAGGAATAACCCCATTACCGGAGCATAAGTCTAAAATTCTTCCTTTTGCAAGAGGAATAGACGCGAAATCAGCCAGCAACACTGCATCTAATGAGAAGGCAAAAACAGTCGGACTCTGGATAATACGCATACTTTGCTCCGCAAGCAGATCATCTAGCCGCTCATCTCCTTTTAATTCCGCCATGTGAGAACCTTGCTTATGTATTCTAGCTTTATTTTAAAGTAATCAGACGACATTATAGCAGCTCCTTTCAATGTATTATAGCACGAACAAAAGTTCGATATTCAAAGGTATCTTATAATGAGGGAATAGTTGAAATATGTAGATCATCCATATGATTGTATAGCAAGTATAACTATCTCTTAAGAATCAAGACGATAGATTGTCTCAAAAAACTATGCATTTTAAGATGGCGATCTTAGAAGACTAAAAAAGAATAAGCTAATGAGCCCACAAAGTCAATTAACCGGGACACTATCTACAGAAAGAGAACTATCTGTCTTGTTACGGAAAGAACTTCTAACACTATTCAATACTACAGAAAAAAATATCTCTTGGGATGGTTACACATTAACAAACGTTGGTTATAAAAACTAGTTGAGAGGATTATTTAAAGCAGAGGGGAATAGTGAAGATTGAATTCATGTATGGAGAGAATTATACATACTTATCGTTACCCATGTGCATATATACAAAAAAACAGGATTCTGAAAGAGGCAGCAATGCCAATCAAAATCCTGTTCATAAATCACCTATCACACTTGCTCTAAAAGGAATCTTTATTAAGCACTGCTTAGTAAGCCATACCTGCTTCTTCGGTTATATCAATAGCACCTTCTACTTCCTCTGGCAGCTCAATAGCGTCCGTTTCATTGAAGTTATCTGTATTAACTTCTATCACAGCATTTACCGTACCTTCTTCACCTGCTTGGGTTGCCTTCATAACCATATCAATTTTGTAGTTCTTGAAATAGTTGGTTTCTTTGTCAATCGTGATAGTGTAGTCAAACTTATCATAGGAGACATCCTCTAAGGCCACAATCTCTTCATAAGAGGCACCCATCTCTTCTTCCACAATATCTTTCATTTTATCTTCGGCTATCTTTACATCAAGAATATATTCTGTATCTGTTTCAGAAACCGTTATACTATCGGCCATTTTCTGTACTGTCTTAATCTGGCTGCCTATCGGTTGCTCATATTGCTTCGGATCGAGGGCAGCACTAGTTTCGGAATCTGCATCCATCTTATACCACGCCGCTGTAGTTGGTTCATATAAGTAGAGTGTATCATCCTTAATGTACGATTCGACTTGTTCACCCATTGTGTCCATGTTTAGCTTCATAGATATAGTTGGCTCCATTACGATTGTTCCTGATATGGAACTAGTAGTTGACTGCTCAACACCTGGCGCATTGATATCCATCTTCATATTCATATCAATATCAGCACTCTTCATATCAGCATCCGCTTCAAAGCTTTTCTCTAGAATCTCTTCCGGAGATGGTGTTTTCTTTTCTTCCCCTTTTGATTCTGTTGAAGCCTCATTAGCTCCACATCCAGTTAAAAATAATGCAATTGCCAGTACGAACCAACTAAGGTGTTTTGCTGCTTTCATCTAATCCCTCCAATTTTTTCTTAACAGAACGAACTTCACCACTGTATGGTTGTGTTGGTATGTCCTATTACTATTCCTGTATTAAAAGTCCGCTTTGAAATGTCCACCAAATTATAACGTTTTTAACTGGATTTGTTTAACAATAACTTACAAAAATCAACATTTAAGGATAATTGCCTACAAATCTCTAAGCTTCTATACATAAAAAAGATAAAGAAGACCTAGAGGCACATGAGAATAGAGTTCTACATTTTTCCTCATCGGTTTAATAGTTAGAAATCATATTTCGAACTTTTAACTTTACGCTAATCAAGGTTTGTAATATGACATCATGTACACTGTCTAATATTATATTCTCTCCATTTTTATCAACAAAAAAGGCTCTCCTTACTATAAGTAAGGAAAGCCTTCACGTTATTTATTCTTATTCAAGAACGTCAAACAGAACAAGCAATCTTCATTACGTCTCGGACTGCCGAAGTGCACATTACAGATATGGAAACCTTCTTCATATAAGCGAGCCAGGTTGTCATATCCTTCGCCAATCGGTGCTTCCTTAGACGGTGCGGCCTTGCTGCCAGCTTTTTGCTCCTGTGCAGCTTGGCCATCTAGACGATTGCGCAGATGATGATTCTCTACCGTTAAACGGTTGTTCTCTTCCAACAGCTCCGCTACATGACCCTTAACATCACCCAATTGCTTGTACAGCTGGCCAATCTGCTCTTCCATCTGTGTGACATGCTCCAGTATTTCCTTCTTATTCACCGTCTCTCCACCCCATCAGTCCATGGCTTGCGTTGAGATAACTCCTTCTTCGATCAGTTCATCTAAGGTATACTCGATAACCCGTTCCTTCTCCGGTACTTCAATCTGAATCAACCGTTCCAAAATGTTCAGGCCTACTACCTTACCTGATCCGTAAGAAGTCCGAATCGCGTCACCTAAATCCGGCAGCTCACGTTTCGCCTCTTCGTACTCATCATTTTCATACTTCAAACAGCACATAAGCCTGCCGCATAAGCCGGAGATCTTCGCCGGGTTCAGTGATAGGTTCTGATCCTTTGCCATCTTGATGGACACTGGCTCGAAATCTCCCAGAAAAGTAGAGCAGCAAAGCATTCTGCCGCAAGGACCAATTCCACCTAGCAACTTTGCTTCGTCACGCACACCAATCTGTCTAAGTTCAATCCTAGTCTTAAACACTGCTGCTAAATCTTTCACCAAGTTACGGAAATCAACCCGGCCGTCTGCTGTAAAGTAGAAAATTACTTTATTTCGGTCGAAAGTATATTCTACTTCAACCAGATTCATATCCAGTTTGTGATCGCGAATCTTTTTCTCACAAACTTTGTATGCTTGCGCAGCGTTCTCTGTATTTTCCGCCACGCTATATTTATCTTTGTCTGTTGCGATACGAATAACCTTTTTCAGAGGAAGGACAATATCCTCTTCGTCTACTTGCTTATCTGCAAGTACAACTCGTCCGAATTCTACGCCGCGAACAGTCTCTACAATAACATAATCGCCCAGTACAACAGAAAGGTTGCCTGGATCAAAGTAATAAATCTTACCCGCCTTTTTAAAACGGACACCAATGACTTGCATCTACCAATTCACCTCTGCATCTGAAGTGTTAATTTCTCCATAACAAGTGCAGGATGGACATTTTGATCTAATTGGCGTTTTGCTTCCATAATAGACTGCAAACAATCTGTAGCTCGCTGCCTCGTCCAATGGCGAAGGCTGTTTTCAAGCCTGTCTTTTTCCTGTATATAGATAATGGAATCCGGCCTGTCAGCATAAAGATAAATAATGTCTTTAAACCACAATAATAGCAGATGTAATGCCAATTGCTGTATTTCGCGGTCCTTCATTACAGGCATCCATTGGCTATGGACAAACAAAAGCGCTTCATTAGGCCTAGTTTCCAGCACTTCTACTAATTGTACCACTAGTTTTCGCGCTTTAGCAAACCACTCTTGCCCGGAAATCTCTATTGCTTCCTCAAAATTGTTCGTTAGCTGGGATAAAAGACGAGCTGAGGACGAAGATATTCCCTCGGAAATAAGCAATTCTGCAAATTGTCCTTCCTGTAATGGCTGCAGTGCTAGTATCTGACACCTAGATTGAATTGTTTGCAGCAGAGCCTGACTATTCTCAGTCAGTAATACTGCCGTTGTATGAGCTCCAGGCTCCTCCAAAAACTTAAGCAGGCGATTGGATGCATTTGCTGTCATTTTATCCGCATCTTCCATGACATATACCTTGCGTTCCGATTCCATACCCGTGTAAGAAAATTCTTTTTGCAACTTGAGAATTTGTTCATTCTTGATTGATGCACCATCCGGAACAATCCAATGAAGGTCTGGATGGTTGCCTGAATCAATACGGCGGCAGTCCTTACATGCATTGCAAGGTTCTGCACCTGTGCGGTTCATACAAAATATACTTTTGGCATACAAACGGCTCAATTCCGCTTTGCCAGTACCACGCGATCCCTGAAATATGTAGGCATGAGATATTCGATCGCGCAACAGACTGTTGATGAGCATTTTGCTCACCACAGGCTGCTTGGCAGACATTTCCGTCCAATTAGACATACTTTTCTTCCTTTATCAGTTACTTCACGTGTAAAGGTTAAACAGGAGCCCTTTTATTTCTCCAATCAGTCCGAGTACACCAATCTGCTGCTTTTCTTGATCCATTAAGATCTCTGTCAGCTCCATTAGTTTCTCATCTATTTGGCGTACTGTTGTGAGTCGCCGGGCCCCGTTCTGGTTCCAGGAATGCTCATGATGCAGCTCCATTCCATTTTCCTTTACATCTTCCATGAATTTCTTGATCTTTCTTTTATATAAAGTAAGCTCGCGAAATGACCTTGTCTTTGCAAGGCGTTCTCCTTGCTTTGTGATGTCCGTTATCAGCTGCTGTAACTCAGCCCCTTGCAGTTTCCTGCTTTGAGACTGCACCAAGTCTTGAAACCGTCTTGGTTCTGTTGGTGTCTGTGTTGTATTCTTACGTGCGGCATCCAGCTGTGCACGTATCTCCGGACCGATTTTCAACGGTATAGTCTCCTTTTTTAGAACTTGAAGAAGGAATCAACAGGCAGTACAAATACAGTTGCTCCGCCAACTTCTACTTTGACCGGGTTCGGGATATAGGAATCTGCATTGCCTCCCATAGGGGAGATAGGTGCCACCATCTGATTGCGCTGGCTACAGTTATCCTTGATGATATCCATCACATCATCTACTTGGTCATCTTCACAACCAACCATAAGTGTCGTATTCCCTGCTTTAAGGAAACCGCCAGTCGTAGATAGCTTAGTTGTTTTGTAATTTTTATCCCCGAGTGCATCTGTCAATCTGTTACTATCTTTATCCTGAATAATTGCTAATACTAATTTCATCGCAATTCCTCCTCCATGTCTTTTCCATTACTTCTGCTTTAAAAAAGTCATGATCGCCTGCACAGCCTCTTCCGCTACATCTGCAAGCGGCTTAGCAGCATCAAGTGCTACAAAGCGGTTCTTGTATTGCTCCTGCAAGATCTTATACCCTTCATAGACACGCTCATGAAAGGATAAAGCCTCCAAGTCCAACCGATTCTTTTCTCTACCCTTATTCTCCGAAATTCGTGCTAATCCTTCTTTTGGAGAAATATCAAAGAATAGTGTCAAATCTGGCATGGTCGATTCAACAGCGAAGCGATTTATTTCCATCACTTCCTCCATTCCAAGTCCGCGTGTATACCCTTGATAGGCCAAGCTGCTGTCAACAAAGCGATCGCACAGTACTATCATTCCCTGTTCTAAAGCCGGCCACACCTTCTCCACAAGATGTTGTCTTCTTGCAGCAGCATAAAGCAGTGCCTCTGTGCGTCCATCCATTTTCGTGTTAGATGGATCCAAGATGACAGCACGAATGGCTTCTGCAATCTCAATACCGCCTGGCTCACGCGTCGATAGCACTTGATAGCCTTCTTTCTCTAAACGAGCTGTTAACAGCGGAATAGCAGAAGTCTTGCCTGCTCCTTCTCCGCCTTCCAGCGTAATAAACAATCCTGTCAAAATCATTCTCCTCATTTGCTATACGTAAGCATCCCTTCTGCAATCCGTTCATTTTGAAAAGAGATACTGCTATTCTTCCATAATTGTATCATTTCCACATGCTGTTTTGTAACGATTTCTCCTTTTGTCAGCACCGGAATACCAGGAGGATATGGAATAACCGATTCAGCTGCAATCATGCCGACTGCTTCTTGCCACACTGTAAACTTCTCCTGCATTTTCTCCATCTCTGAATAGCTAATGGCTAGTTCCGTTATAGGCTGTGTAAAGAGGCGAACCTCATGCACAGGCGTTCTCTTTGAATAGCTACTACCTACAGCAGCGATTACCTCTCTCAATCGCTGCAGCTCATCCTGCGTCAGGCTTTCTAGTCCATGGACAAGCAAAATATGCCGATCTGTGACTAGCTCCGGGTAAACGCCGTGTGATTCCAGTTCAGCTGCCAGCTGTCTTGGCTGATAATCCGGCTTTACCAGCAAAACAATCTTAAGCCAGTCACCATCCGGACTTTCCACTTCCCAGCAATCTGATTGAGCAAGTAAGCTCCGCAAGCTTTCGACAGCCTGCTGCAGCTCATTCATATTCTCCTCTGTACGTGTAGCTAAATACTTCCTTGCTGTATCTAAAGAAGCCAGCAGCAAATAAGACGGACTGCTGGACTGCAGCATTCGTAAATACCGATCAATAATACCTACCGGAACAGTGCTCTCTTCGCTTACATGCAAATAAGAGGCCATCGTGAATGCTGGAGCCATTTTATGAGCTGACTGTACCACTACGTCTGCTCCTGCCTGCAGTGCGCTCATCGGGAGTGACTCAGCTGTTTGGAGATGTGCACCATGTGCTTCATCGATCAGCACTGGCATGTTTGCTGCATGCGCCGCATCTATTACACTTTTTAGATCAAAAACCGTGCCATAATAATCAGGGTACGTTAAAATAAGCGCTTTTGCCTCTGGATACATCTTAATCGCATCATAAACTGTATGCGGTGTTGGATGTGTGTATCTTGCTTTTGCTTCATTATACTCGGGAGCTAAAAAAACCGGCTTTGCTCCTGCGAGTTCTAATCCGTTTAGAATAGACTTGTGACAATTACGCTGTACTAACACTGCCTCATCCTGTTGGATAGTCCCCAATATCATAGCCAAGTTACCGACCGTACTGCCGCCAACTAAGAAACGGGAATGCTTTGCTCCGAAATATGCAGCTGCTAATTGCTGGGCTTTTGCAATTATACCCTCCGGTGCATGTAAATCATCCAAGCCTGACAACTCTGTCTGATCAAGATATGCTGCACATCGTAGAATATCCTCATTGTGAAAAAGAGCGCCATGTTTATGTCCCGGAACGTGAAATGATATCGGTCTTTGTTCTGCAAATTGTATTAAGCTATCATAAAGCGGTGTTTCTTCCTGATTCATTTCGTATTTCTTCCTTTACTCATCTGTTTGTATTCATTATACGGACTAAAACAGAAAGAAAAAAGCCTGGTAAGAGGCTTTAGTGGAATGTCATTTGATTAAGGTTGCGAAGCTTCTTCACAAAATAATGATACTGTACGTCTTTCGGTTCAGTATGGACTATCTTCTGTTCGCATTCTCTGCATATGAAAAGACGATACAATTGGATTCCTTCTTTTTTCTCTTGATCACATATGCCGCATAAGCAACTTTTGCTCATTGTTCTCCACCTCCGTTAGGATAGTTTCTCCTAAACTAACGAACTCTATACCTGCTAACCTTGTATTCTAGCCTATGTTTCCCTAGATCAGATGTTGTTTGTACGCTTTGTACGTATTGACGTTGTCAAACTAAGGACTAGCAGCCTTTTATATACTATAGGAAACTCCCCTAGCAAAAGCACCACAGGATTACCTGGTGGATAAGCAGCTTGGGACTGTCTATAAAAGGCTTTTCAAATAGGCTAATTTTTTTTACACTTAAACAGAACATACGTTCGTTTATTTGGTGGAAGGGAGGACTGCATAATGTGCAGCAAGAAAGATCAGTCGCCAACTAACATACATCCCAATGCAGCCTTAATGAATGGATTCTTAAAGGAGAAAGAGCATCTTTCCATTTATCAACAAGCAGTACGTTATCCATCTGCCGCTAATCTAAACCGGCTCAACTCTGCATTTCAGCGTTTTTATACAGAAATACAATTGACCAATTACCTTACAACTACACTCAGTTTTTACGCCAGCAATTACAGCAAACATGCTGCAAGAAAACGAGATCGGGAATTAATTATTCTTGATCAGCCAGCTAATGAAGAACACGACAGCAGTAAAAAGGACATGCTTATTGCCAGAGATGATCAGCAGGTGTATGGATGGGAACAAGCAATTCAAGATCCTGCACTTTTTTCAGCCATACAGGAGCTTCCTGATAAGCAGAAACAGCATCTCGAACTGTGTTTCGTCCATCAGCTCACCCATACCGAAATTGCAGACAAACTTGATATCTCTCAACAGGCTGTGTCGAAATCTATTCAGTCTGCACTAAATAAAATACGGACAGCTCTATCGAAAGGAGCATTACCATGACAACTGATAATTTGATTTCTATGATAGGCAACCTCGGATTCCCTATCGTCGTATCATTCTATCTGCTCATTAGGCTTGAACAAAATATAAAGCGCCTGGAACAGACATTGCAGGCGCTTATAGAACAGATTCAGAAAGGAGAAAATTGATATGGAGAGTTTATTTGACCTAACACTAAAAGCAAAAGCAAACGACAAAGCTGCTATGGAAGCATTGCTCCTTCGCTTTCAGCCAAAGGTTCGCAGATTGAGCAGCAATGCTCCTCATGCTTGGAGAGAAGATATGGAACAAGAATTGTATATTCAACTGATTAAAGCAATTCACCGATTTGAAATTCAAGACATCAATCCACAGTGGAATCTTACACATGCAATTTATCCCGCCATATAAAAAAATCCCTGATCCATTTTTGGATCAGGGATTTCATCTTGCCTGGCAGCGTCCTACTCTCGCAGGGCGAACCCAACTACCATCGGCGCTGAAGAGCTTAACTGCTGTGTTCGGCATGGGAACAGGTGTGACCTCTTCGCTATTACCACCAGACAATTCAAAGATTCAATTAAGAACCCTCAAAACTAGATAAGAAACTTCATGCTCTTACATCTCATGCGCTGCCAAGCACCGGAGTGCTTGGTCTTTGGCGTTGACTTACTAACGTCTAGCTGCGTTGAGCTAGATCCAGCTCCAAAGGCCAGAAACTCCAGTATAAGCAATAGCCCTCCAAGGGAAAATTCCCCTTTACGGCCTCTTGCTTATCCTTACGTTTCTAAACGGCCTTTTCCGCTTTTCGTTTTTAGTTAAGTCCTCGATCGATTAGTATTCGTCAGCTGCACGTGTCACCACGCTTCCACCTCGAACCTATCTACCTCATCGTCTCTGAGGGATCTTACTCATTTAAAATGATGGGAAGTCTCATCTTGAGGGGGGCTTCATGCTTAGATGCTTTCAGCACTTATCCCTTCCGCACGTAGCTACCCAGCTATGCTCCTGGCGGAACAACTGGTGCACCAGCGGTGCGTCCATCCCGGTCCTCTCGTACTAAGGACAGCTCCTCTCAAACTTCCAACGCCCACGACGGATAGGGACCGAACTGTCTCACGACGTTCTGAACCCAGCTCGCGTACCGCTTTAATGGGCGAACAGCCCAACCCTTGGGACCGACTACAGCCCCAGGATGCGATGAGCCGACATCGAGGTGCCAAACCTCCCCGTCGATGTGGACTCTTGGGGGAGATAAGCCTGTTATCCCCGGGGTAGCTTTTATCCGTTGAGCGACGGCCCTTCCATACGGCACCGCCGGATCACTAAGCCCGACTTTCGTCCCTGCTCGACTTGTAGGTCTCGCAGTCAAGCTCCCTTCTGCCTTTGCACGCTACGAATGATTTCCAACCATTCTGAGGGAACCTTTGGGCGCCTCCGTTACTCTTTGGGAGGCGACCGCCCCAGTCAAACTGCCCACCTGACACTGTCTCCGAACCGGATAACGGTTCTGGGTTAGAATGTCAATACAGCCAGGGTGGTATCCCACGGATGCCTCCACCGAAGCTAGCGCTCCGGTTTCTAAGGCTCCCACCTATCCTGTACAAGCTGTACCAACATTCCATATCAGGCTACAGTAAAGCTCCACGGGGTCTTTCCGTCCTGTCGCGGGTAATGCGCATCTTCACGCATAGTATAATTTCACCGGGTCTCTCGTTGAGACAGTGCCCAAGTCGTTGCACCTTTCGTGCGGGTCGGAACTTACCCGACAAGGAATTTCGCTACCTTAGGACCGTTATAGTTACGGCCGCCGTTTACTGGGGCTTCGGTTCACAGCTTCGGGACGAAGTCCCTAACCATTCCCCTTAACCTTCCAGCACCGGGCAGGTGTCAGCCCCTATACTTCGCCTTACGGCTTTGCAGAGACCTGTGTTTTTGCTAAACAGTCGCTTGGGCCTTTTCACTGCGGCTTCTCCTAAAAAGAAGCACCCCTTCTCCCGAAGTTACGGGGTCATTTTGCCGAGTTCCTTAACGAGAGTTCTCCCGATCATCTTCGGTTACTCACCGTGCCTACCTGTGTCGGTTTGCGGTACGGGCACCTATTTCCTCACTAGAGGCTTTTCTTGGCAGTGTGAAATCAGGAACTTCGGTACTAAATTTCCCTCCCCATAACCGCCTGGAATATTGTTGAGTGGATTTGCCTGCTCAACTTCCTCACGGCTTGGACGCGCATAACCAGCAGCGCGCTTTCCTTATCCTCCTGCGTCCCCCCATCGTTCAAGCGGATTTAGGTGGTACAGGAATATCAACCTGTTGTCCATCGCCTACGCCTTTCGGCCTCGGCTTAGGCCCCGACTAACCCTGAGCGGACGAGCCTTCCTCAGGAAACCTTGGGCTTTCGATGAAAGAGATTCTCACTCTTTTTTCGCTACTCATACCGGCATTCTCACTTCTAAGCGCTCCAGCCGTCCTCACGATCGACCTTCACCGCCCTTAGAACGCTCTCCTACCACTGACATCGTAGATGTCAATCCGCAGCTTCGGTGGTGTGTTTAGCCCCGGTATATTTTCGGCGCAGCGTCACTCGACCAGTGAGCTATTACGCACTCTTTAAATGATGGCTGCTTCTAAGCCAACATCCTGGTTGTCTAAGCAACGCCACATCCTTTTCCACTTAACACACACTTTGGGACCTTAGCTGGCGGTCTGGGCTGTTTCCCTTTCGACCATGAACCTTATCACCCATGGTCTGACTCCCAAAGTAGATTGATTGGCATTCGGAGTTTGACTGAATTCGGTAACCCGATGAGGGCCCCTAGTCCAATCAGTGCTCTACCTCCAACCATCATCCTTTGAGGCTAGCCCTAAAGCTATTTCGGAGAGAACCAGCTATCTCCGTGTTCGATTGGCATTTCACCCCTACCCACACCTCATCCCCGCACTTTTCAACGTGCGTGGGTTCGGGCCTCCAGTCAGTGTTACCTGACCTTCACCCTGGACATGGGTAGATCACACGGTTTCGGGTCTACGACCACCTACTATATCGCCCTATTCAGACTCGCTTTCGCTGCGGCTCCGTCTATACAACTTAACCTTGCAGGGGATCGTAACTCGCCGGTCCATTCTACAAAAGGTACGCCGTCACCCATTAACGGGCTTCGACTACTTGTAGGCACACGGTTTCAGGTTCTATTTCACTCCCCTTCCGGGGTGCTTTTCACCTTTCCCTCACGGTACTGGTTCACTATCGGTCACTAGGGAGTATTTAGCCTTGGGAGATGGTCCTCCCGGATTCCGACGGAATTTCACGTGTTCCGCCGTACTCAGGATACACTCCGGAGGAAACCACATTTCAAATACAGGGCTCTTACCTTCTATGGCGGGCCATTCCAAGCCGCTTCATTTACATGGTTTCTTTGTAACTCCAAAGGAGTGTCCTACAACCCCAGAAGGCAAGCCTTCTGGTTTGGGCTAATTCCGTTTCGCTCGCCGCTACTCAGGAAATCGATTTTTCTTTCTCTTCCTCCGGGTAATGAGATGTTTCAGTTCCCCGGGTCTGCCTCATATCACCTATGTATTCAGTGATACGTACTATCCAATAACGAATAGTGGGTTCCCCCATTCGGAAATCTCCGGATCAAAGCTTACTTACAGCTCCCCGAAGCATATCGGTGTTAGTCCCGTCCTTCATCGGCTCCTAGTGCCAAGGCATCCACCGTGCGCCCTTCTTCACTTAACTAATTAAACGCATGATGCTAAAAATTTGCGACAATAAAAATTGTCATTGCTTTAAAGTTTGATGTTCTGGCATGTTGTTTCTTATCTAGTTTTCAAGGTTCACAAGAGAGATTGATCTCTCAAAACTGAACAAACAACCAATTACGACTTGTCTACTACGAAGTAGTAGTTCCAATTATCCTTAGAAAGGAGGTGATCCAGCCGCACCTTCCGATACGGCTACCTTGTTACGACTTCACCCCAATCATTGATCCCACCTTCGGCGGCTGGCTCCAAAAGGTTACCTCACCGACTTCGGGTGTTACCAACTCTCGTGGTGTGACGGGCGGTGTGTACAAGGCCCGGGAACGTATTCACCGCGGCATGCTGATCCGCGATTACTAGCGATTCCGGCTTCATGCAGGCGAGTTGCAGCCTGCAATCCGAACTGAGAATGGTTTTATGGGATTTGCTTAACCTCGCGGTCTTGCTGCCCTTTGTACCATCCATTGTAGCACGTGTGTAGCCCAGGTCATAAGGGGCATGATGATTTGACGTCATCCCCACCTTCCTCCGGTTTGTCACCGGCAGTCACTCTAGAGTGCCCAACTGAATGCTGGCAACTAGAATCAAGGGTTGCGCTCGTTGCGGGACTTAACCCAACATCTCACGACACGAGCTGACGACAACCATGCACCACCTGTCACGCTGTCCCCGAAGGGAATGCCTTGTCTCCAAGGTTATCAGCGGATGTCAAGACCTGGTAAGGTTCTTCGCGTTGCTTCGAATTAAACCACATGCTCCACCGCTTGTGCGGGCCCCCGTCAATTCTTTTGAGTTTCAGCCTTGCGGCCGTACTCCCCAGGCGGAGTGCTTAATGCGTTAACTTCAGCACTAAGGGGCGGAAACCCCCTAACACCTAGCACTCATCGTTTACGGCGTGGACTACCAGGGTATCTAATCCTGTTTGCTCCCCACGCTTTCGCGCCTCAGCGTCAGTTACAGACCAGAGAGTCGCCTTCGCCACTGGTGTTCCTCCACATATCTACGCATTTCACCGCTACACGTGGAATTCCACTCTCCTCTTCTGCACTCAAGTTCCCCAGTTTCCAATGACCCTCCACAGTTAAGCTGTGGGCTTTCACATCAGACTTAAGAAACCGCCTACACGCCCTTTACGCCCAATAATTCCGGACAACGCTTGCCCCCTACGTATTACCGCGGCTGCTGGCACGTAGTTAGCCGGGGCTTTCTGGTCAGGTACCGTCAAGGTACGAGCAGTTACTCTCGTACTTGTTCTTCCCTGACAACAGAGCTTTACGACCCGAAGGCCTTCATCGCTCACGCGGCGTTGCTCCGTCAGACTTTCGTCCATTGCGGAAGATTCCCTACTGCTGCCTCCCGTAGGAGTCTGGGCCGTGTCTCAGTCCCAGTGTGGCCGATCACCCTCTCAGGTCGGCTATGCATCGTTGCCTTGGTGGGCCATTACCCCACCAACTAGCTAATGCACCGCGGGCCCATCTGTAAGTGACAGCCGAAACCGTCTTTCCATTTTCAATCAGGAGAAAGAAAATACTATCCGGTATTAGCCCCGGTTTCCCGGAGTTATCCCAGTCTTACAGGCAGGTTGCCCACGTGTTACTCACCCGTCCGCCGCTCATTCCACTAGAATCACCCCGAAGGGGTCATCTAGCTTCCTGCGCTCGACTTGCATGTATTAGGCACGCCGCCAGCGTTCGTCCTGAGCCAAGATCAAACTCTCCATGAAAGTGTGATGCTTTGCTTCTTGCGCTGACGTTGATCTTATAAAAGATCATGTCGTTTAGTTCGTAATTGGTTGTTTTGTTCAGTTTTCAAAGATCAATTTTGTTCCGTCGCTTATTTAGCGACTAGAACATCATAACATGTTTTCACTTTCTCTGTCAACATGTTTTTTATACTCACTTTGTTGTCAGCTCCGTTCCGAAGCGACTTTAATAATATACCACCATTTCCAACACAATGCAACACTTTTTTTGAATAAAGATATAAAAAAATCCCTGATCCATTTTTGGATCAGGGATTTCATCTTGCCTGGCAGCGTCCTACTCTCGCAGGGCGAACCCAACTACCATCGGCGCTGAAGAGCTTAACTGCTGTGTTCGGCATGGGAACAGGTGTGACCTCTTCGCTATTACCACCAGACAATTCAAAGATTCAATTAAGAACCCTCAAAACTAGATAAGAAACTTCATGCTTTTACATCTCATGCGCTGCCAAGCACCGGAGTGCTTGGTCTTTGGCGTTGACTTACTTATGAGATCTAGCTACAGAAACCAGAAACTACGGCTTAAGCGATAAATCCCTGCTTGAAGAAAAACACTTCACTCCGGGCTTTCTCACTTATTCCTCCGTTTCTAAACGGTTTCTTTCGCTTTTCATTTTAGTTAAGTCCTCGATCGATTAGTATTCGTCAGCTGCACGTGTCACCACGCTTCCACCTCGAACCTATCTACCTCATCGTCTCTGAGGGATCTTACTCATTTAAAATGATGGGAAGTCTCATCTTGAGGGGGGCTTCATGCTTAGATGCTTTCAGCACTTATCCCTTCCGCACGTAGCTACCCAGCTATGCTCCTGGCGGAACAACTGGTGCACCAGCGGTGCGTCCATCCCGGTCCTCTCGTACTAAGGACAGCTCCTCTCAAACTTCCAACGCCCACGACGGATAGGGACCGAACTGTCTCACGACGTTCTGAACCCAGCTCGCGTACCGCTTTAATGGGCGAACAGCCCAACCCTTGGGACCGACTACAGCCCCAGGATGCGATGAGCCGACATCGAGGTGCCAAACCTCCCCGTCGATGTGGACTCTTGGGGGAGATAAGCCTGTTATCCCCGGGGTAGCTTTTATCCGTTGAGCGACGGCCCTTCCATACGGCACCGCCGGATCACTAAGCCCGACTTTCGTCCCTGCTCGACTTGTAGGTCTCGCAGTCAAGCTCCCTTCTGCCTTTGCACGCTACGAATGATTTCCAACCATTCTGAGGGAACCTTTGGGCGCCTCCGTTACTCTTTGGGAGGCGACCGCCCCAGTCAAACTGCCCACCTGACACTGTCTCCGAACCGGATAACGGTTCTGGGTTAGAATGTCAATACAGCCAGGGTGGTATCCCACGGATGCCTCCACCGAAGCTAGCGCTCCGGTTTCTAAGGCTCCCACCTATCCTGTACAAGCTGTACCAACATTCCATATCAGGCTACAGTAAAGCTCCACGGGGTCTTTCCGTCCTGTCGCGGGTAATGCGCATCTTCACGCATAGTATAATTTCACCGGGTCTCTCGTTGAGACAGTGCCCAAGTCGTTGCACCTTTCGTGCGGGTCGGAACTTACCCGACAAGGAATTTCGCTACCTTAGGACCGTTATAGTTACGGCCGCCGTTTACTGGGGCTTCGGTTCACAGCTTCGGGACGAAGTCCCTAACCATTCCCCTTAACCTTCCAGCACCGGGCAGGTGTCAGCCCCTATACTTCGCCTTACGGCTTTGCAGAGACCTGTGTTTTTGCTAAACAGTCGCTTGGGCCTTTTCACTGCGGCTTCTCCTAAAAAGAAGCACCCCTTCTCCCGAAGTTACGGGGTCATTTTGCCGAGTTCCTTAACGAGAGTTCTCCCGATCATCTTCGGTTACTCACCGTGCCTACCTGTGTCGGTTTGCGGTACGGGCACCTATTTCCTCACTAGAGGCTTTTCTTGGCAGTGTGAAATCAGGAACTTCGGTACTAAATTTCCCTCCCCATAACCGCCTGGAATATTGTTGAGTGGATTTGCCTGCTCAACTTCCTCACGGCTTGGACGCGCATAACCAGCAGCGCGCTTTCCTTATCCTCCTGCGTCCCCCCATCGTTCAAGCGGATTTAGGTGGTACAG
>NZ_CP077639.1:0-52500 GCF_019056395.1 Terribacillus sp. DMT04 | reverse complement strand
TAATTGGATCTTCTTCCTGGTTCGCAGCCTCTGCCGGATCTTGTTGCTTTTGATTCTTTAAGAAATCTTCTCGCAGCTCCGTCCAATTCTCTTCCGGAATCGGTATAATCGCGACTTGATGTCCGATGCGCTCTGCTAGTAATGATTCTATCGTGTCTTTATGTTCTAAGGCAAGTGAACAGTGAATCTCATATTTAAATCCAATAATAATGCTGTTAGAAGATGCTGCTCTTGGCTTACTATTCAAGATAGTGGCATGAGCAGGGGCATTTTGCCGCTTCAACGCATCCATGAAACTCGCCCAATGTTCCGCTACTAGCTTCAGTTCATCCTTTGTCGCTTCCGATAACACTTGGCGAATTCGCTCAAACGGCACACGGTAGTTGTTCTTACCGCCTGTCCGCACTTGCCGTTTCGGTTGCTCTGCTGCAGCGGGCGCGTTTGTTTGCTGTGGCTGCTGCTTCAATTGCTTCAGCTCTTGCTCGAGCTGAGCAAGCTTTCGTGTCAGCTGCTGCACAGCCTCTGCTTCTACACTCGCTGTCGGAGCGCTTTGATCAGCAATATGAAGAATAGCAATCTCAACAAAGACTTTTGGACTGTTCGCCCATTTAATTTCCTGCTGGCAGCGGTTGAGCTCTACAATGGCATCTTGGATCCAAGCTGCATTCACTTCCTCTGCCAGCTGCTTGAACGCATCGTCAACCAGCACGCGTTCTAATATATTCTCCATTCCCGGAGCACTTTGAAACATAAGCAAGTCCCGTAAATAATAGATAAGATCAAAGACAAAACGTCCCGGATCTTTCCCATCTTGGATAAGTAAATCCACTTGCTCGAGTGCTGTTTGCACATCTTGCTTCGCACACGCCCGAATGACTGCTGTGAGTCGATCTTGCGAAACAGCACCTGTAACAGCCAAGACATCCTCCAGCTGGACGGTTTCTTCACTATAGGATATTGCCTGATCTAAAAGACTAAGCGCATCCCGCATTCCGCCTTCTGCTGCAAGCGCAACAGATTCTACCGCTTCATCCGATACAGTTATCTGCTCATTATCCAGAATCTCCTGCATTCTGTTGACCATTGCTTGCTGATTGATTCGCTTAAAATCGAAACGCTGACAGCGCGAAATAATCGTCAGCGGAATCTTATGCGGTTCTGTTGTTGCTAAAATAAAGACTACATGCTTCGGCGGTTCTTCCAATGTCTTTAAAAGCGCATTGAATGCCCCGATTGAGAGCATGTGAACTTCATCAATAATATATACTTTATAGTTTACCGCAGTGGGAGCATATTTCACTTTGTCCCGAATATCCCGTATCTGCTCAACTCCATTATTGGACGCTGCATCTATCTCAATCACATCCGAGATAGATCCGTCTTGTATCCCTCTGCAGGCAGCACACTCATTGCAAGCTTCCTCTACAGGTGCGTGCTCGCAGTTGATCGTCTTCGCAAAGATCTTCGCCGCACTTGTCTTCCCTGTACCACGCGGTCCGGAAAACAAGTAGGCATGTGAAAATTTATCCTGCATAATGGCATTCTTTAACGTGCGGATAATCGGTTCCTGACCTACTACATCAGAAAATGTCCTCGGCCGCCAAACACGGTATAACGCTTGATAACTCATCAGGCCGCGCTCCTTTTTTCTTTGTTATTCCATTATAACGGAATTAGATACCTGTTACTACATAGAAAGAGCCCTTACCAAATGGCAAGGACTCTGATTATTTATTGATTAAGCGCCGTGCACCCACCGTCGATAATACGGATCTAAGCGTTACATAAGTTCATGGCTCGACCCAGGCTTCCCCGCGGCACACAGGAGGAACTGCTTACTGCTGCTTCCTTCCGGACCTGACAGGGTTCACAGGTTCCTGTTGCGCAGGACCCGGGTGTCAACACCAATTCCTTATGGCAGACCTTAAAGCCGTATTACCTCGGGCGGGAATTCGGCCTCGCTACAGCGGATTGCGAGTACAGGGCACCGCTACCTCCCCGCTTAGCACGGCTAAGTTGTGAATAAAGTTAGGCGCATTTGTTAGCGCAATTTATAGTATAGCTTGTTTAGAATGAAAAATCAATCCCGGCTGTTTTTCGCAGCTTTACGCTTCCGCAGATCCCGGAAAAAGGAGGTGAGCATACCGCCGCATTCATCTTGCATGACGCCGCCTATCACTTCTGTTTGATGATTGAATCGGGAATCATCCAACAAATTATATAATGTACCTGCACATCCTGCTTTCGGATCATACGCACCAAATATCACGCGGCGAATCCGCGATTGGATAATAGCTCCCGCGCACATAGGACAAGGCTCAAGTGTGACATATAAATCACAATCCTCCAGCCGCCAGCTGCCGACTTTTTCATTTGCTGACTGAATAGCATGCATCTCAGCGTGCGACTGCGCCTGCTGTGTTGTCTCTCTTAGATTGTATCCGCTGGCGATTATTTCTCCGTCTTTTACGATAATAGCCCCAATTGGCACTTCCTCAAGAAGCTCTGCCCGCTTTGCCTCTTTTATTGCTTGTTCCATCCAGTAAGCATCTGTTGTCATATATATATCCCACATTTCTATTTATAAGGTTTGAAGTTACCTGAAGTAGATAATGTATAAGTATAAGAAGCTTTCTACTATGAAGTAAAGGGGACGATAGCTGTGAGCGATAAAAAAGCTGTTTTATTTATAGATGTATTCAATACATTCGATTTTCCCGGCGGTGATAAGCTGCTTGAGAATACGAAGGAAATTCTCCCTAACTGGGAGAAGCTGCGCAATAAAGCAAAAGAGAACAGCTGGCCTGTCATCTATGTAAACGATCACTATGGAATTTGGCAGGATAACTTTAAAAAAATTGCTGATCATACCCGAACAGATGACAATAAAGAAATCATTGATAAAATGATGCCGAGTGAAGATGATTACTTTCTTTTAAAACCCAAACACTCCGCATTCTTCCAAACATCTCTTCCGTCATTACTGAAGGAATTGGATTGCGAGCGCGTTATACTAGCTGGTGTTGCAGGCAATATCTGTGTTATTTTCTCTGCAAATGATGCACATATGCGGGAATTCAAGCTAGATGTGCCGAGAAACTGTGTAGCTTCTAATACCAAAGAAGAAAACGAAGATGCATTGCGTGTCATTGAAAGTACACTCAATGCTCAAACCGATCCAATTTAACATAGAACGGCTCCTCCGAGCATAGCTTTTCTACAGAGGCTACTTAAAGGAGGAGTCGTTTTGCAAATCTATACAGTTCAGCGTGGAGACACAGTAACGAGTATTGCAAGCCGGTATGGAACGACTAGTCAGGAATTAATTACAGCAAATGAACTTGAAGCCCCTAATAACCTTGTTATTGGCCAAGCATTAGTAATCCCCATTATCGGATCCTTTTATTATGTCCAAACAGGAGACAGTCTTTACAGCATTGCCAGAAAAAATGATCTGACTGCAGCAGAAATAGCTCGTATTAATAACATTTCAGAGACCGCTATCCTTCAGCCTGGCCTGCGTCTTTATCTGCCTGCCAAACCAAAGACAGAACTTGATTCCAATGCCTACATCGAACCATCAGGAAATACAGTTTCCCAAACACTGGAGACTGCAGCTAGACAACGCGCACCTTATTTGACCTATTTAATGCCGTTCAGCTACAAAGTGGACCGTCAAGGTAATCTGACTGCTCCGCCATTAAATGACTTTGCCACCATAGCGGAAAATAACAATACAACACTAAGTTTGGCTATTTCTACAATTGAAGGTGGACAGTTCAGCGAAGAACTTGGTAAGACACTTGTGACAGATACAGCGGTTCAGGATCGCTTATTCACAAATATTATTGATGTTGCCGATGATGTTGGGTTTCGCGAAGTACATTTTGATATTGAATTTCTTCCGGCAGAAAATCGAGAGGATTATAACAACTTCCTTCGTCGCGCTGTCGCCAGACTTCGTCCTCAAGGACTGCGTGTATCTACAGCGGTAGCGCCGAAAACAAGTGCTTCTCAGCAAGGACAATGGTATGAAGCGCATGATTATGCTGCACACGGTGAGATTGTGGATTTTGTCGTTTTGATGACCTATGAATGGGGATACAGCGGAGGACCGCCGCTTGCAGTTTCTCCTTTACCGAATGTACGCGACGTTGTAGAGTATGCGCTGACGGAAATGCCAGCAAATAAAATAGTGCTTGGCCAAAACTTATATGGATATGACTGGACACTTCCCTATGAACCTGGCGGAGATTATGCCAAGGCCGTAAGCCCGCAGCGAGCTATCGCAATTGCACGCGAAAATAATGTATCCATTCAATACGACACAACAGCACAAGCACCGTTCTTTACCTATACAGATGCTGACGGTGCCCAGCACGAGGTGTGGTTTGAAGATGCCCGATCTATACAAGCCAAGTTTGATTTGATCAAGGAATTGAACTTGCGTGGTATTAGTTATTGGAAGCTAGGTCTTTCTTTCCCGCAAAACTGGCTGCTGCTTCAGGACAATTTCACGATTAGAAAACTTTAAAGAGCAGTGTTCACTACTGCTCTTTTTCTTATGTTACTGTTACCAAGTACTTTTCTTCGGTCCACTGACCTCCATCTGCAAGATACATCGGAACAGAGACGTTCAGCGGACTTTGCAGCGGAGAAGGAGTAAGTGTGACTTGATTGGCTGATACCCATGTTCCGATTACCTTATCGGCAAAAGAGAAGTGCTGTCGAAACCCATCTCTGAACCAACTTACTTCCTCTTTTTTTGATGCACCAGGTTCGTTCATACAAATATAAAGGGAAACATCATCACAGAATTCGAGAAGCTTCTGATCAAATGCTAATGTTTCTCTTTCCTGGGGTGATAGTGTTTGCTCATCTGCTTGCTGCAAGCCATTCTCTCGTTCCAGAAATGCCTTAATTCGTTGGTCATCTGTATCTGCAGAAAAGAAGGAGCAATAATGACGGCTGCATAAAATAGCTGCATAACGAGAATGCTCTCTCACTTCCATAATACCTTGTTGATATGCACGAAGCTTATCAGCAATCGGGTAATCAATAAAGCTGAAAAATCCCCCATCTGGCTTCTTCTTTGGCATTTTATCTAATGGTATCCAAGCTCGATCATGCTGCTCAATTGCCATGATTGCCTCCGGGCGCTGCGCAGGTGATTCTGGGTCATCTGTACGCCAATGCCTGGCTATTTCCCCGGAAATAGCGGCATGTGCATGCTGCGGAATGAGTATAGTCCCCTTGTCGCTTTTTCTTACAATCATATTCTCCCTCCTACATAAAACTCCCGGCAATCGCCGGGAGTAAATTGTACTTATTTGATTAGTTTCAAAGATTGTTCGATGAAAGCTGGAATGTCATCAGGCTGTCTGCTTGTAACCAGTTGATCCTGACATACGACAACTTCCTTATCTTCGACTGTAGCGCCTGCATATTCCATATCTACTTGAATGGATTTAAACCCTGTTGCTTTACGCCCTTCTAGTGTTTTAGCTGTAATAAGGAGCTGTGGACCGTGACAAATCGCAAATACAAGTTTCTTTTCATCCATGAAATGCTTTGCGAAATTTACGAATCGGTCGTCTGCCCGCAAGTTATCTGGTGATACACCGCCAGGAATGAATAGTGCATCAAAATCAGATGGATTTACCTCATCGATGCCTTTGTCAATAGATACCGTTGCATCTCCTTGCTTGCCTGTAACGGATTTACCTGCTTCCATTTCAATCGTTGTGACTTCGTGACCAGCTTCCTTGAATGCTTTAGCTGGGTCTGTGTATTCTACGTCTTCGAACATGTCAGTAATTACTGTTGCAATTTTAGCCATTGTTTAACACTCCTTTTAAAAGTATTACACAATGTATAGTTCCACCTGTGAAGCTGGCTAAACCTGTTATTCCTCTAAAGTGGACGTGTCCCCTAGCGGAAGCCCGAGTTCTTTAGCACGAAGTAAGCGGCGCATAATCTTGCCGCTTCTTGTCTTTGGAATGGAGCTGACAATCTCGATTTCGCGTGGAGCCGCATGTGCACTTAAACCCTTCTTAATAAACAGACGAATTTCTTCACGCAGTTCAATGGAGTCTTTATGCCCCTTATCCAGTGTGATAAATGCCTTGATAATTTCTCCACGTTCTTCATCGGGCTTTCCAATCACTGCAGCTTCTGTAACAGCAGAATGTTCAATCAGTTTGCTTTCTACCTCAAATGGGCCAACGAGTTTGCCCGACGTGTTAATAACATCATCCAAACGCCCTTCGAACCAGAAATAGCCGTCGTCATCCATCTTGGCGCTATCTCCGGAAACATACCAGCCATTGATAAAATAACTGTCAAACTTCTCTTGATTGCCCCAGATGGTCTTCATCATGGATGGCCAGCCAGCCTTCACTGCTAAATTTCCGCTCTTATGCGGCGGCAGGATGTTGCCTGCGTCATCTATAATGGCAGCTTCAACACCCGGAATTGGTTTTCCCATGGCACCCGGTTTAATCGGCAGCGTTGGATGATTGACGATTAGCATTGCGCCGGTCTCAGTCATCCACCACGTATCGTGGATTCGTTTTCCGTACACTTCTTCGGCCCAATAGATAATTTCCGGGTTTAGAGGTTCCCCAACGCTGAGGACATGACGAAGTGAGGACAAGTCAAAGGAATGCGCTACCTCATCTCCTGCAGCAGCCAGCTTTCGCAATGCAGTCGGCGCTGTATACCATACGGTTACTTTGTGCTTTTCAATTGTCTTATACCAAGCTTCCGGCGTAAAACGTCCGCCAGCAATGACATTCGTTACGCCATTCAGCCAGGGTGCAAAAATACCGTAGCTTGTTCCGGTTACCCAGCCGGGATCAGCAGTACACCAATACACATCATCCTCTTGCAAATCCAGCACCCATTTACCTGTAGCATAATGTTGGATCATAGCACGATGAGCATGATACACCCCTTTCGGTTTACCAGTAGAACCTGAAGTATAATGCAGCAGCATCCCATCTTCTTTATCCAGCCACACAGGTTCAAACGCTGTTGAAGCAGCAGTCATCAGTTTTTCATAATCGTATAAGTCATCTGCTGGTTCACAATCAAGTACAATGATTTCTTGCAGATCTGGCAGGTTATCCCGATTTACACGCGGCAGCAATTCTGCTGTTGTAATTAAAACTTTTGCACCGCTATCCTTTAAACGATCTTCTACCGCCTGTTCCATAAAGGCTTCAAATAAAGGGCCTGCAACAGCACCAGTTTTGAGAATACCAAAGAAGCTTGCATAAAAATCAGGACAGCGAGGCATGAACAAAAATACTCGGTCACCTTTTGTCACACCGAGAGATGTAAGCATATTGGCCGCCTGATTGCTCCGTTCCTTTAGTTGCGTGAACGTCCATTTCTCTTCCTTGTCTCCGTCTTGATAAATTAAGGCAAGCTGGTTGGCTTTAGCAGGATTTTCTGCATGACGATCGACTGCCTCATACGCTGCATTCACTTTACCTGTTGTAAACCAAGAAAAGTTCCGTTCCATTTGACTCCATTCAAAAGACTTACAAAGCGTTTCAAAATCAGATACATTATGCTTTCCAGCGAGAGGTGCTAACATTTTCATGATTCGACATCCTTCCCTTTAATTTGTAAGCGTTTTCAATAAACTGAAATAAAAAAGGCCTTTGTCTATGATCGTAAGGCAAGTAGGTTATTCTTATTGTACCTTGTTTTCTTTACCAGTGAAAGGAAAACAATAAAAGCACCTGCAGGAAAAATACAGGTGCCCTCCGCTTATTTCTTATACTGCATGTAAACAGTTTGTGTAACCAAGTAGTCCTCCACGCCATGCTTGCCATCTGTACCGCCAAGCCCTGACTTGCGAATCCCCGCATGGTATCCTTGTACAGCTTCCATATTTTCACGATTCACATATGTTTCACCGAACTTAAGTTCATTGATTACCTTCATTGCTTCGTTAATATCTTCCGTGTATACAGAAGAAGAAAGACCATAGTCTGTGTCATTGCCCATTTCAATTGCTTCCTCAAGACTTGTAAATGTCACAATTGGGACAACTGGACCGAAAATCTCTTCTTGAATAATCGAAGAATCCTGCTGCACGCTTGTTAAGATAGTTGGCTCGTAGAAGTAGCCGGAGTCTGCTTCTGCTCTTCTTCCTCCGATAATGCATTCCGCACCTTCTTCTTGTGCTGCCGCAACCATCTTCTCTACTGTCTCTAAACGATCCTGACTTACAAGCGGTCCTAATTCCACATTATGATCCTTTGCTGGATTTCCATAAGATACTTGCTCAAATGCCTGTTTCAGTTTTTCTGTAAAGTCTTCCGCAATGCTTTCATGTACATAAACACGCTCTGCATTGGTGCATGTTTGTCCGTTATTCAAAAGACGTGATGCTTTCACCTGTTCCACTGCTAAATCTATATCCGCATTTTCCGTTATGATTGCTGGCGCTTTGCCGCCTAATTCCAGATTCACTTTCGTAATGTTCTGGGCAGCAGCTTCCATAACCTTTGTACCTGCTGTAACACTACCTGTAATCGAAATCATGTCTACTTTATTGTGAGAAGCAAGCTGATTTCCTAATGCTGAGCCCGTTCCTGTCACATATTGATACACACCATCTGGTACGATCCCTAATTCATCGACCATCTTTGTAAATGCATAAGCTGTATTCGGTGTTTGCTGACTCGGTTTAAGCACTAATGTACAACCTGCCGTTAGCGCCTGAGCGACTTTGCGTGCCAAAATAAATACCGGGAAGTTCCATGGCACAATGCCCGCAACAACTCCAATTGGCTTCTTATAGATAAAGATATTTTCGTTTGGCCGGTCACTTGGAACAATTTCACCTTCTATACGGCGGGCCCATTCCGATGTATAACGAAAGAAGTCAATTGCCATGTCCACTTCGCCTGTAGCAAGCTCATAATTCTTCCCTTGTTCCTCCTGCAGTAAGGCTACAAAAGTGTCTTTCCGTTTTTCCAGCTCATCGCCAAGCTGGCGAACAATTTTAGCACGTTCAATCGCCGGCATCTGCTCCCAGTCTTTTTGGGCAGCGGCTGCGCCTTCCACTGCTTGATTCACTTCATCTTCTGTTGCTTTCGGAATCTTTGAGATGACTGCTTCTGTTGCCGGGTTCAAAATGTCGATTGATTCTTCTGCTTGCGAGGTGACAAAACGTCCATTGATATACAGCTGATGCGTTTCCATGTGTATCCTCCTCTATTTGTACTTGGTAACGTATTTCCACAAAGAGGAGTGTTACAAACACAAAAAGGCCCATTCCTTCGCCGGAATGGACCTTTCCTTACACTTAGCAGATTAGTGGTATGGGGGATACCTGCTATCACTATACCCCTCTGCCAAAGAAATAAACATATTTCTTAAAATAGTTTACAAATATTTTGCGCGGGAACACAACTTGTATACAACAATACCAAAAGGAGTGGATTATCATGGCAGAAAATAAACAAAGTCTTAGCGATAAGGTGAAAGGTACCGTATCTAAAGTAAAAGGTGAAGCAAAAGATCAAATCGGCAACGCAAGAAATGATAAGGGGCAGCAAGCCGATGGGAAAAAGGACAAGACAAAAGGGAATTTACAGGATGTCGCCGGTAAAGTGAAAGAAAATCCTGACCGTCACTAAGAAAGAAACTTACAGTTGGTTAGATAAACTTACAAAATAACAGGGGAACTTGGGAAAGTCAGGTAAGCATCCTATTTCGTCAAATTTCGTGCTACACTTATCTCATAAGATTTCCCCTAAATTTCTAACGCAAAAAGGGCTGCCAAATTGGCAGCCCTTTTTGTTTAGATTATCTCTACATACTGTGTATTTGCTGTAATATAATTTCCGCTCTTCAGCTTATACATGGTAGAACCTGATACTGTCAACGTCTCTACCACAGTGAATACTTCTCCTTGACTTACCACTCCTGCACGCGCATTCCAATCAGGTGCATTGTAATAGTAAAGTGACTGCGCCTTTACACGAATTAAGAAAGTAGAATTCGCTTTCTTACGAAGTCCAAGTGCACGCTCTAAACCATTCACATGACCTCGCGCCACATTTTGAATCCAGCCGTTATTTTTCATTTTCGCTGCGTCCGCGCTGTTATCAATAAAACCATTTTCTGTTAAAACAGCAGGCATTGCGGTTTCCCGAAGCACATGGAAATTTGCTTTCTTTCTGCCTCGATCTGGCATATCGATTAATTTCATTACCTCTTCATGAATGCGGGCACGCATTACGCCTGTTTCGGAACTGTCGGAAAGTTTTGTGTAGATGTAATCTTCATAA
The DNA here is from genome assembly GCF_019056395.1 of Terribacillus sp. DMT04. NCBI lineage: Bacteria > Bacillati > Bacillota > Bacilli > Caryophanales > Bacillaceae > Terribacillus > Terribacillus sp. DMT04. Next base: position 42,187 of record NZ_CP077639.1, on the reverse strand, counting down.
CCAATTCCTCCGCCAGCATTGATATGAATGCTAAGGAAGAAATCCGCTCCCCATGCATTTGCATCATTCGTCCGCTGAGAAAGTGACGGGAATGTATCACCTGTACGTGACATACGAACATCTGCGTTTTCATACTCCAGCTGCAGAATATCCCGAATAGATGTCCCAATTGCTAGAGTTACATTCTTCTCCTGAAGGCCATTCGCCGTTGCCCCTGGATCCGATCCTCCATGTCCTGGATCTACATAAATTTTCACCATTCGACCATCTCCCTTTCTTTATTTGACTGCCATGTGGTACCTTATGCAGCCTTGTACTAAATAAAAGCGGTTGATGTCACAATTTCACAACCCATTCTGCAATTAGTATCGAATGATAGGGACGAATGGTGTCATAAAAGTTAGCAAGTTAGCCACACTAAGGAAACGGAAAAGAGGTGAGCGGAAATGTTTCCATGGCAGAAAAACAAGACAGAGGCAATTGAGAAGCGAAAAGCCAGAAAGATATCCAGGAATATGAAAGATAATGTAACTTATATTGAAGAGCAGTATTCGTATGGAGTTAACTTTGATTTTGAGTCTCGATCACTACAAGGACCAGCAGTCAAGTATCATATATTCTTTTATACCACGACAGTCAGTACCAAACAGCTCAACGATGATATCATCACACCTCTGTTAGCATCTAAGAAACCTATTCCGATAGATCGTATCGTTACCGTATCGAGTTTGAACTCGTTAAAAAATATGGATGATGTAGAGAAAGGTTTAAATACAGGAAGTGTCATTATATTCCAGGATGGAGTCTCCGAGGCATACGAAGCCAGCATTCCAGACTTTAAACACCGTTCCATAGAAAAAGCAGATAATGAAAGGACAGTAAAGGGACCAAAGGATGCTCTTACTGAATCCTTAACGACAAATATTTCGATGATACGAAAAAAAATGCCTTCCAAGGATCTAATCGTGGAGAGTATAGACGTCGGGGTAAGGCCTGTCGATCCAGTTTCCTTGGTTTACACGCGCGATTTGGTGAATGATAAGGTGCTTGAGAATATTAAGAGTCGAATCAAGAGTATTACTGTAGATAATATCCGAAATATAGAAGTACTGGAGCAATTTTTAGAAGAAAGACCGCGGTCACTATTTCCCACTATGCTCTACACCGAGCGCCCAGATAATGCTGCTAATTATATTTCAGATGGTTTCATCGTGATCATGATGGATAACTCGTCATCCTGCTTGATTGCTCCGATGACAATATGGGGATTTTTCCACTCCCCAGAGGACATCTACCTCCGATGGGCATTTGGGAATTTCAGCCGTTTGATTAGGGTATTTGCCTATCTCATCACTCTATTTGTTTCAGCCGCTTATGTTGCGATAACAAATTTTCACAGCCAGCTGGTGCCGATTGATTTACTGCTGGCTATCGCTGCCAGCAGGGAGAAAGTTCCTTTACCCATCACATTTGAGGTGCTGCTGATGGAAGTAGCATTCGAGTTGATCCGAGAAGCTGGTGTCCGAATACCCAATCCATTAGGACCTACAATCGGAATCGTCGGCGCGCTCATTCTCGGACAAGCAGCTGTAGAGGCAAATATCGTTAGTCCTATTGTTGTTATCCTTGTTGCACTGAGTGGCTTATCTTCTTTTAGTGCTGCAAACTACAGCATTAACCATACATTACGCATTTCGCGCTTTTTATTCATCCTTGCTGCTGGTTTTTTTGGAGCTTTCAGCTTACTAGGTGCCATTATTATTTGGCTTGCTTACGTTGTTTCATTAAATTCCTTCGGTGTTCCTTATTTTTCACCACAAACACCGCATACCAAATCATCAGATGACACCTATTTCCGCAAACTTCTTAAAAATATTAAATGGAGACCTGGCTACCTCAAGCCAAAAGACATGGACAAAAATTAAAGGGGTGAAATCAAATGGAGCTAATCAAAAAACCAATGCGCGCTCGTGAATTAACAGCAATCATCTTTATGGTAATCGGTCTAAAAGGCGGTGATACAACACCAGCCTTATTTGCCGACAATGCACAAAATGCTCTGTGGATTTCACCTATTATTTCTACAATTGTCATCTTACCTCCATTTCTTACGCTTATGCATTTACTTAAAAAGTATAAAACGAAAAATCTTGTAGAATTGCTGAAACATCTGCTTGGAACAAAATTCGGTACATTCATCGGTCTTCTCTTGTTCTTCGGCGGCTTTTTTACAATGGCAACTGATATGCGTAATGTTGTAGAAGAATTAAATTACCTTTACTTTCCTAACGCTCCTACCTCCTTTATCTACATCACTTTCTTATTGATCATCTTATTTGTAGCAAATAAAGGATTTGAGACAATTGGCAGTCTTGCATGGGCGGTTATTCCGATCGTTGTGTTAACCATTGTCTCCGTTTTGTTTGTTGACCTTCAAGATACTGTATGGCAGCGTCTATTTCCCCTATTCGGAAGCGGTGCAGACGTTGTAATAAAGGATGGCATCTCCCTTTCTTCTGTTTTCTTAGAGTTTTTTCTTTTGACTATCGCTTACCAGGCATTCCATGATACAAGACAGTTTCACATTGGCATCTATATCGGAGGGAGTCTTTCCATACTTTTAATTGTCTCCTTCTATATCATTTACACTTTAATTTTTGACTACAACTCCATAAACGGCATCGCCTATCTTTATCAAGAATCAACCGAATCAGTCCCTTTAGGTCACTTTTTCACCAATATTAGCACGTTATTTATGGTCGGCTGGCTTTTTTCAAACTTTCTGCGATTCGCCATTTTCTTGTACTTGATTTGCTGGCTTTACGGAGCGTTGTTTCAGATTAAGCGCTTTGAAGGACTGCTCTTGCCAATAAGCTTTCTTGCTATGGTTATATCGCTAATACCTACTAATTTTATCGTAAACGAATTGATTGTTCGAAAAACAGGCTTACATTGGATTTCTCCAGTCTATCTATGTTTTCCATTCATCCTGTTGGTGTCTTCGATGTGGCGTGAAAGGAGGAGACAATGAAAAGGAATATATTAATTCTGCTTCTGCTTTTAATGCCACTATTATTGGGAGGCTGCTTTGATCAAAAAGAGCTGGAAGAGCAAGCTTTCGTAGTAAGTATTGGTGTAGACAAAACGGACCGAAGTGGGATTTACCGATTTTCCTTTCAAATCGCAAATCCGGAAGTTGGCAGTTCCGCATCTGGTTCGACTACAGATGAACCTCCGCAAGAAGTGATCAGTGTTCTTGGTACTGATTTTCTTACAGCTACAAATGCGGCAAATGCTACTGTCGCAAAGCAGATTGCATTAGAGCAAGCTAGAGTAGTCATTGTATCTGAAGAACTTGCGCGCTCGAAAGACTTTCTTTATTTGATGCAATCAGCGCCAAGTACAGTGGATTTGAAATTAAATGCCCAGTTAGTAGTTTCAAAAGAAAATGCAGAAACATTTATCCAGGAAAATAAACCGCAATTAGAATCCAGACCGCATAAGTTTTACCAGTACATGCTGGATAGAGCCAAGGAGACAGGTGTGATACCAGATGCACCTTTAGTTCGCTACTTTCTAATTACAGAGGGAGATGCCGATCTCTTTATTGCTCCTTTGGCTACAACAGAAAGAGATAAAGATCCAAAGTTTGGAGAAGAAGATCATTACAAGGCTGGAGAAATCCCGATAAAAGGGAAGAATCACACACAATTTATGGGATCGGCTGTTTTTAAAGAAGGACAGATGATTGACACATTAACTGGAGAAGAGACTAGATTCTGCCTTATGTTTGATTCTACACTATCCCAAAAAGATATAATTGCTTCCTACAATGATCCAATTAAACCTAGTTATCAAATAGCAGGACGTCTGGAAATAAACAAAGTAAAAACGAAGGTTGATTATAAAAAAGATAAACAATCAACAATTGATGTGTTTGTGAACTACAGCTTAAATGTGTATGCCATTCCCAGCACTGTAAACTACACTACAAACGATAAGAACAGACAAATACTGGAGCAATCTATTAATAAACAGCTCGGACAACGCGCCGATCGATTTATACGGCGAACACAAGACAAGTACAAAGGAGAACCGTTTTATTGGTCCTTGCATATTCGGCCTAAGTTCCTGACTATCAAACAATATGAAGAAGCAGATTGGTCCAAGAAAATCTACCCTAACGCAAAGGTCCGTGTTCACTTTCAATTAAGAGGGTTGGAATTTGGTAAGATGTTGCGTGAATCATCCATTACAGATGTGAGGGATTAGATGCCTATTTTTTATTTATCAGTTATCACTTTATTCATCGTATGTTATACGTCTCTATTCGCTTATAAGATTTATAAGGAGAAAAATAAGATGGGTTTGATAGCAGTAATCTTTCTTATACTAGCTGCAGTTGTCAGCCCGATTCTCCTAACTCTGTATAAATAACAAAAAAAACAGTCACAACCTAGACTAGGCTGCGACTGTTTTTTCATACGGCCCCGGCAAGATTCGAACTTGCGACACACGGTTTAGGAAACCGCAAAAAGCCATCATTATTCCGTTCATTTAACGTCTAACCCTATTTAGAATACGATTCCCTAACACGTTAGCTACAATGAGAAGGGGCGTTGTTCATGCATAGGAATTACGTTCTTTTTATCCGTTTGTTATAGTCATTATAAAGCAACTAACATTCTCTGTAAATACACTATTGTTATGGCTGTCGAACATGTCAGTACATAGATTACTTTAGTGATTACGAGAAAAGGTAAGTAATTACATTATAGTAGGCATTATCGGGACTTCTTTTAATTTCTGATATCTCTTTCTCTAAATAGCTTTCAAGACTCTCGTTCACGTATGCCACTTTCGTATTTTCGTAAGAGTTTTCAACATGTACGAAGCCTAATTGAGTAGACATTGATAAGGTAGACAAAACACCATCAGTTACTCTTAAAGCCATAGACTCGTCGAATTCCTCATTATATTCTATATAGACCTCTTTTACAGCATTCCTGACTGAAAATTCTTCCTCAGATTTATAGAACTTATACGCAATGAACATAGATATCTTAATTAATGGACTTGCCCCAACCAGCAGCTTACGAAAGAAATCCTCATCAAAGTAACTTGCAGACCACTCTTGAGTGTTTTCCGAATTGGAGTTTTTAAATATTAAGCTTTCCTTTAAGGTAGTAACTCCATCATCTACTCTACCAGTAATCTCCTTGATGCCGCTTATGCTTTCATTCAGAACTCCAACCTCATTCTTGAAGGTTTCTAGCATGGGTCGTATCTCATTTACTACTGAAAGGTTGTCGGCAGCCTCTTTAATTTGATTAGCAGATGCATCCAGTTTAGTATTAGCATTTTCATACGTGCTACTTTAGTAAAATGAATAAATAATTGCTACAACCGCTAAGAGAATTGAAACAATCGTACCTCCAAAACCAATATGAGAAACAATATCATTTTTATCCCCGTAAAAGAATGTGAACTGACCTACCATTATTAAGACTAATATTACAATCCAATAACCCATATCCTTCTTCTCAATTCTCGAATTTTTAACCTTTTCTTTTGACATAATTAACCTCCATTAGGTACTTTTAACCATAATACCTTACAATAAGATAAAAGGTAATATACCTTTTGAGATTTAATTGTTCTTAGCTATCCAAATTTGTTGGTTATATTAGAAGATAAGGAGGAAAGCTAATGTGGAAAGAAATTCAGATAGAGAATTGGCAGCATTTTGTTTCTTTGATACATAATGATTATGGTGGAAGTTGGATTTTCAGGGGGCAGAGTTCAACGGAATGGGACTTGGAGACTTCTTTTTATCGTGAGTGTAAAAAATCACTAGGCGACTATACAAATAGAGAAGGACTGACAATAGAAAAAAGTATATACAAGGAATTTCGTTCATCATATAAGCTATACTCAGCAACCCATATTATAGAACATTCACAAAATGAAGAGAGAAAAGCATGGTTAGAAGCAAGACTAGGTTATCTATCTATGATGCAGCACTACGGAACACCTACAAGGTTACTTGATTGGACATACTCTCCTTATATTGCTGCATTTTTTGCAATAGATAGTGCAATGAGTGATTTTTGTGTATATACAATAGACTCTACAGCATTAGAAAAATATTATTCAAAGAAGTTGGGAAGAGTCTATTTTTCAGCTGATTATCGTTACAAAGCACTCGCAAAGATTAGCACACGAGATAATAATCATCCGTACGTCTGGTTTCATGAACCTCTTGAGAAGAATGAAAGAATCCGAAAACAACAAGGGCTATTTCTAGTACCTAGTGTATTGGATAAATCTATCCAAGAGATATTGGAGGCTAATGGCATGGTTGAGGGCAAACTTGACGGTAATGAAGTAGGTCATAAACTTATTTTTAAAAAAGACCAAATAAACGAATGTTGGTCTCAGCTAAAGAAAATGAATATTACTCACGAAACAATTTATCCTGGCTTAGAGGGTTTCTGTAAGTCATTGAAGCTTAACATCATTAACAATAACTGAATTTTGTTGTAGTTCCTATTTCTACTCTTACTAAATATTATTGTTTATTAGAAGGGGGGTTATCCCCCTTCCCTCTTGTTATTGGTTATTGTTATATGGTTCTAGTTATTGGTTCTAGTTAAGTATCTAAGGTGTGTACTAGGTATATACAAAACAAATACACTCCACTCACTACTATGAATACAAGTCCATCACACATATAGGGACACGTTCCCTTATGATTGCTTTTGAACAGCTGCTACTTCTCCGTGGAATATCGAAACCTGCGATATCGGATGAATAGTATAGATGGAGTTAGCGTAGCCTCTATTGTTGTATACAATTCTTCTGGTAATAATCGGCTTACCATCCACTTCAAAATCTAGTAACGCCTTTATATGGCGGTTAATAAGGTTTTTGGTCGTTCCTGTCCGTTCGGCAAGTTGTCGCTGTGTTGGGTAGCACTCCCCCTTCTCGTCCATGTATGAAGCTATAGCAAGTAAGGTCGTCAAGTACTTACCTAGTTTTGCTGCTACACCGCTTGTGAACAATGAAATGTGTACCTTCAAAAAAACACCATTGTTGATATTGTCCTTTTCCATAACAAGATTCCTTCTTTCGTTGATTCTCCGCTTGTAGCGGGTACATCAACTATTGGAAGGCGGTGAATTGATTTGTGACTAAAAAAACCGTCATGCAGAATAAGCTACGACGGTATTCCTATTTTATAGATGTTCTTTTATTCCATTCTCACTTAAAAGATACTGTATCTTCCATAAGTCTTCTTGTGATAATAAAATATCCAATTTCCCTTTTGAAGCAACTATCAGGCTTAACATAGATAATACCGATTCTTCCGTGATGTTGTAGTATTTAGTCACTTCACTAAGGCTTGAGAAGCTTGTAGGGGGAAGTAAAATTGTATCTTCCTCTTCTCTCATTTGTTGGGCACGGTTCGTTAAGTTCATAATTCGTCATCCTTCCTTATTTTTCTGTTATATTCTTACATCTCAAAGTAATTAGGGGCATTAACCTAGACAGTATTGAATCCTCAGTTCCTTAGCTACTTTCGATTCGTGTAGTAGTCTTGATAGATTAATACACTCACGCCTTGTAATAAGTACGTTTGGATGTTCGTATAGTCCTTCACTTAATTCAAGCATTTCTCGGACTAACTCCTCTTCTACCTCATACAGTTCTGCACAGCGTTCTACGCTGATAAAACTGTTTCGAGGAATCGCTAATATAGTTTGTACCATATCCCTAACCCTTCTACTGTTATCCAGTTCCATTAAAAGAAAAGTTTCTAGCTTCTCGTTACCCATAATTTCTTCTGGTGAGTATAAATTAAAAATACTGGTCATTTTTTCCTCCTTTCTCGCTTTGTGTGTGCTATTGGAAAGGATACTTAGCTAGTGTGACAAGAATCGCGAAACATATTTTGATGGTTACATCCGGCATAAAAATTTGATGCCTATTTTCTCCAAGCCCCCAAATCACTCAACACACAACCCCTTCCGCCATGTACCCGGGGTCTCTTTTTCGCGAATGTATGAATATATGCAAAAACATACATTCAATTAATTGATTTCATTGTACTAAGTGATAATTTTAGGTAAAATGAGATTGTACGAAAAAAACATACATTCAAAACACCGTTTTTAAAGGTCTGGAGGAATGGCTATGAATCAAGTAAAGGATGTACAACCAATCCGTAGTAAAGAGATTATTGATGATATGAAATGGAGTTTGAAGAAATGGTGAGGGGAACGTGACTACATATTATTCTTACTTGGAATAAACACCGGCTTACGTGTAGGAGACCTATTGAAGCTAAAAGCAAGTGAACTTAGAAGGAAGAAAAAGATAGTAATATATGAGGGAAAGACCAAGAAGCCTCGAACAATAAATGTTTCCAACATCTATACAGAGATACAAGATTACTTAAAAGGGCTTGATAGTGAGTGGCTATTTCCTTCCCGTAAAGGAGACAAACCCATTACACCGACACAAGCATATAGGCAACTTAATAAGGCAGGAAGAATGGTTGATATAGAGGAAGGTATAGGAACCCATACAATGCGTAAGACCTTTGGATACTGGTTCTACAAGCAGACAAAAGATGTTGCCAAGTTGCAAAGAATATTAAACCATTCCCGCCCGGAAATCACCCTTATATATATTGGCATTACAGATGAAGAAATTGAAGCAGACTTGAATAGCTTCGTATTATAACAAACACGTAGACGCAGCCCTAATTGTTAGCTGTGTCTTTTTGTGTGCTTATATAGCCACTCTCACCGTTCTCCTCTTTCTATCTAACTTTCTCATGTGAACTATCCAAACACCTCTCAAATGGCTTCTAGGGCTTGATATAAAGGCATTTACAAGTCGTAAGTTACATCGGTGAAGAGAGGAATGCGTACCTTTATGCCTCCCTATAGTGGGTCTGAAGATACTCCATTACACAAGAACAATTCCTAACAGACAAGGCAACAAGAGAACAGCACATGGAACGCGTGGACGTTTTGGACAAAGTGAAAGGCCTTCTACTAATGCCCGGCACGGAATTGGCTACGGTTAAGCAAGTAGCAGACTTCTATAACGTAGGATTCGAAACACTAACATCGACAATGGGCTACAACAAAGAGGAATTAGCCGAGGACGGTTTACGTAGATATACCCGTGACGAAATCATTTCCGAGTTAAAGGTTGAAGTTCAGCTTTTAGAAAATAAGATGGGAAAGGCAGTTGTGACGCTTGCTAGTGGGGAAAAACTTGAGTTAGCAAACCGCGGCTTACGCTTATTCCCACGCCGGGCAATCCTTCGCGTTGGTATGTTGTTGCGTGATTCAGAAGGGGCGAAAGAAGTAAAAGAAAAGCCCCCTATTCCCATGTCAAAGAATAGAGGACTTTGAGTTGTGTAAGTTAGCCAAACACACAACAAATTAGGAAGAACTCCGATTTACAGAAAAAGAAATCGAAGCCCCATCATTATACGATATTTCATATATAAGCAAAACCCATACCTTTACATTAGCAGTGTATTTGATACCATAAACTAGCAATGAAAGGAGTGTTATTAGTATGACTAAAGAGGATAACAACAAGGTAGTAAACACAGATTCAGAAGGTATAACAGAGGAAGGGGCTAAAAGAATACTTGAGGAATTAAATAAGTTGAAAGAAAATATGCATGGACACTTTGATAGGATGCACGAGAAATTCGACCGATTTGACGAGAGTTTAAATAGAATTGATGAAAAGCTTGGTGAAACTAATGACAGCCTAGGGAAAGGATTCAATGGAATTAGCAATAAATTAACCAACAATATGAATCGCCTAGACGATATAAACCAACAGCTGTCCAAACAAAGTAGATTATTAGATAATGAGAACGAATACCTTCGAATTATCAAAGACAAACATAAACAATGTGACGAATAATGTATGTATAAGTAGAGGTACGGGCAATGAAGCCTATCACCTCTACCTGGTCATATTGAATAATATTCTTCAAAAAGCTTTTATTTACCGTTATTTATCAGTTCTCCAAATGTCTTACTCTTTAACTGACTAGTACCACTTTCCTTACCTACCTTGGACTGCTGTTGTTTCACCTTCTCCATATGTTCTTTCTTTAGCCGTTCTCTTTCAGTCATCCCGTATTGGATTTTGATAAGAGGGTTAGCCTTTTGAATGTTCTCCTTCGTTATCTCCTGACTGAACATACTATCGAATAACCCATCCCCACGCTTCTCTGCGTTTTGATTATATGCTTCACTCATTAGTTTCTGACTGTTTAGTGAGGTGTTTTTAGTACTTATGTGGATAGCCGTGGCTTCTCCTCTGTTCACATATTCGTTATATAATTCCAAAGCGTCTTCATCTCCGTTGAGTGCTTTCATTTGTAGTTCCTCGATATGCTTTTGCTTGTTAGTTTTCATAATATCTTTCCCCTTTAATGATTTTTATTGGCTATGTTTGATTCAAGAAGTTTTTTGCGGCTGCTGACTATACATATGAAAACAATGCTTTACGTAGGCTTTATAGTCTCGTACTGTCATCTGGTTACGTTTAGCTAGCATAGGTACTAAAACACCATGGAATCTCTCCTGGACTTCTATGGGTTGTGAATCTATCCAGTGAAAAGGATACCTATTGCCTTTGGAGATATTCGTTCTTTTGCTGAGGTATATTACATTCTCATACACATCCCCTAAGCCGTAGCCCCAAGAGATTGGAATAAAATGTTCCACTGTAATTTCTGGTGAACCTGTTAGAATACAAATACTGTTCTGTTCCCGCAGAATCTTCTCTCGCGTTTTCACAGACATTTTAGAAGGTAAGCCCTCCCTTAACGCCCTACTCCTATGATTAATAACTGATTGCGATAGGTAGCCATCTTCCATCCTTTTCATGCGTTTGTAGTTCGCCATGCACTCTTTACAATCAGTTCGTCTCTCCTTACGGTTCTTACCAAACTTACTAATCGGTAATAGTCGTCTACACTTTGTACAAATACGGTTTTTATTTGTACTCCTTTTGAATAGTATGAGTTCTTTATGCCCTTCTATTGTTCTTACTCCCATCAGTAATACCCCCATGTTCTGTTGTGTTGATTAGAAAATTATTTGAAATGCTATAACTGTAAAAACAGTTAAAACTGTTGTATCTAGCGTCTTTTTTACTCCATCCATGCCGCTTACCTCCGTTGTGCTGATTAATAAAAAAAGAGACGTGGAATTAACTCCTCGCCTCTTGTGCCTTCACTGATTTAGCTATTAAATTATCATTTGAACTTGTTTCTGTTTCTTTCGGTCAAAGGGTGAATCTTTCCATGCCATGCTTCTTTTATTTCATCACGATAAATCATTGGATTATACCTTTCATCATCAAGCTGTCCAGTCTGATTCAATCCAAGGTGGAAATCATAATAGGTATCGCGGTTACGTAGTCCTACTTTCTCCTCCATTTCACGAAATGTCTTACTATATTCACTTTCATACTTCCTTTTCATCTTGCTGTAATCAACTAGGGTCTCAAGGTAAGCTAGCTTCAATTCATTCATCTTGTCGAAATGATTACGGAATATTTCATCTTTTTCATTCACAAAATTACGACGTTCAATGTCTACTTCGTGTTTTTTGGTTTTTAGTTCTTTCTCAATCACACCATCAATCTGTTGTAGATGACCTTGCTTTATGATAATATCCCGCTGAACATTCTCTAACCGACTGGCTAACTCCTCATTAGGTTCCTTGCCGTTAAGGATAGCTTTATTAAAATCCTCTTGTTGTGCCTCTGATAATGAATTAGCTTCATCGTTTAAATCACTGATTTGTTGGGCAAGTAGCTGCTTCCTTTCTTCGCCATTTTCTATTAACTGTTTCAATTCATTTACTGTTTCCACGTTCTCTCTCTCCTTTTATGATTACTTGATTCGCTTAATGTTGTTGGAATGGTTATTCTTATCACCTTTTCTTAGCATTTTCTGAATGTCTGCTAACATATCTCCGGATAGTCCGTTCTTGGCAATGTCGCTTTTACTATCATCTACAGAACCTGATTGTTTCTCATTTTTTAAGAGACCATGAATCTTAGCGAAAAGTTCTAGATATTTGACCCCTCCTGTTTGCATCCGTTCTGACAGAATGGAATAGAACTTCGGAATATCATCAATACTCATTTCCTTTTGGAATTCTGCATATAATTGACGTCCATGGAAGCTATTCTTATAGGTGCTTAATGTTTTTCTGCTAATACCATGATAAGTAGCGATATCTTCCATGCGTTCTCCATCAAGCCTCCGTTTAAACATATCCTTTATGATGTGAAGCTGTTTATCATTTAATCGCTGTGTCTTATCCATTCTTTATTCCTCCTTTCACATATTCAACAAGAATGTGTATTGCCGCAATCTCTTCGTAAGATAGCTTGAGTTTATAGATTAATCCCCGCAACAATAACCCTTGATTACGTTCTGATATACCTCGTTCTCCATTTTCGATTTTGGACAAGTAGTCAGGGTCAATGCCGACTTTCTTAGCAAAATCATTCAATTTCATTCCCTTTAAGTAACGTGCTACCTTTACCGCTTGTCCTTTCAATACGAATGTATCGTTCTTCACTTTTCTCCCTCCTTTGATTTGTACTCCTATCCGTATTTGTGTAACTTTACAACGCAAATAAAATAACCAGACAGCAACCGTACGCCGTCTGGTACTTTATATGATAGTCAACACAAGAGGAGTAAAAGGAAACACCATGCATGATTATTTCCTACCTACTAAGCAAACAAATCGCATCTAATACAAGTTAAATAGAGAACATTTCCTGCGTTTGGGTACAAAAAAAACGAGACTAAAGCGTCTCGCGGCATCTAGCAAGTATTATCGTATATAAATCAACAATATTAGTTACTGTTTGTAAATATAGTTCGAGTTTACGAGAACATGCCTTAGGCGTAATTACTTTGGTTCTTTGACAAAAGAACAGTCTACTAACTCCTTGAATCTTATCGACTTCGCCGAATCGCTAACGCAATTTGTTTTAAGAACGAATAACTTTAACTTTATAAGTTATCATATGTTTCTATTATATAGGCGTTGTATTAGGCTGAATTACAAGTGCTGAATTGATTCACACTCTTCAAAACGGCTGAACCCTTTGTCCCCCACGGTTATAGAGATTGTTAATTTTTTGTTACAAAGGGACATAACACTTGTAGAAAATTAGTTCCATTATTAAATTCCTATACTTAATAAAACTTTTTTGTGAAAGCTAATTCCAAGATTAGACATATTATATCCCCCTCTAAGAGGTTTATGTTTTCAAAGTGTTTTTGTGATTTATGGTATTATTATGGTGTTTTATAAACTATTTCAAGGAGGAAGTTGAATGTACAAGGTTGATAACTTCTCTAAAGAAAACTTACTAAAAATTTATCGAGAATTCGGGGAGGAAGTTTATGAAGAAGTTAAATATAATAAAAAGCCAATTGATAAATGGAATAGTAGAATTAAGAAATTAACTAAGAATTTACTAGACACCTTGATTAAAGATGAGGAATTAACTAATGAACAGCGTCTAAATAAAGTCTTAATGGTTCATTACTGTTCTTATATTGTAATGATTGAATATAGGAATAGAATGCGACCGTACGAGTACATGGATTTCACTCGCAGAATAGGTGAATTATGGGAACCTTTTTGTAAACTGTGTTGGGAATATACCTCTTTAAAAGGTATCGCGGAAATTATTCCACCTAAATTTGAAGAAGCAAAGGAACAACTTCTTGGAAACTTGAATGAATTTTTGGATTCTACGCCACTAACTAAAGAAGAAAGGCAAGAACTAAATAAGTATTTAGATTTAATTTGGGAACTTGTAGCTTCTGGTGAAATAAAGCTGGAAAGCGACTTACACTTCGTTAAAGAAGAAAATGCCTCATATAGCACAAAATATAATATTGATTTCAAAAGTGGATTCAATTCAAACGAAAAGGGGAATACCAATAGATTACTTATGGTAGGAAGTATATACAAAAAATTAGACCCAGCTTACCAAAATTTATTATTAGTTAGGGCTGAAGAAAGTGAAAATAACCACTACCTTCAAACCCTTAAAAATTCTAGTCAATGGGAAGTCTATTGCGGACATGAAACTTACGAAAAGATAGAACATCTGACTGGATTCCCACTAAAAAAATGGATAATAGAAAACATTGATTGGGAAAATGATTTAGATAATGAAACAATAACTTATTTAAGAGAAAATTCTTTATCCCAGTACCTTCGTTGGTAATTCTTCATATTCATATAGAGTGTTGAAAATTTGATTTAGTTCTATTTGTAATTTTTCATCCAATGCGTTTTTATCCTTTATATGTTTAATCATTTTATTAACTAAATTGTTTACATATTTTAAATCATTCTCATTCTTTGGTAGTACTATTGGAATCTTCTTTAGGTAATTTGCTGAGTTATTTGCCGTATGGTTAATTGTCTGAATTATGGTGTTAACAATATCAGAATTAAGTAACGCTAGTAAATAGTTTAAATACTTTTCTTCTTTAGGAAATATACCAACTACAGATTGGTCAAATACTTGATTATCTATTATACTTGCTTTAACTTTACTAGACTTAACCATCGGCACTGCAATACCTTTTCTGAAATAATATTTGGAGTTTTGTAATCTTGCCTTTTTGTCTGTTCTATAATGTTTTAATGCTTCTTCTCCCCAATCGATAAACCATTCATTATTTCTATGGTACATACCGGCATTTCCTTTTGTGACAGGAATAAAGTGCTTATCACCTTCTATACCATCAAGTAAGTTTCTATATTTTAAGTAATTGTATTCTACTTTATTCTTATCAACTAATTCACATTTTGTAGGATTTCTCACTTGTGAATTTAACACTTTGAAGTATTCTCTATTGTTTCCCGTATAAATTCCCGTCACACAATCTGCAACATCGCTTAGTGTCAAAGAAGGATTATTTATAAGGTATCTAACTTTGTCCCCAGCCTTAATTAAAAATGCCATGTCTATCGAATCAAAAATTTCCTTTTGAGGAATATCCACCACACTATATTTATCAAAATTTGTTCTATTAGTTATATCTTCAATATCTGAAGCCCTGTTTAAATTACTAATAATTTTCACTGTATTTGATAATGCTTGTTCTTTATTAGTCTTTTCAAGAGTAATTATAGTTAGGTTAGAGTAACCAAAGTTTACTCCCGGAAAGAATTTAGATGGTATCATCAAAATTTCATGTATTTTTGTATTAAGCAATAAAAATTCACGTAGATTTCTATGCATATGAAGATTCATAAATGTATCAGGAATAATGAATGTTAATACTCCATTTTCTTTTAGCAAAGAGATACAACGTAGTAAAAATAAAGCATAGGTTTCTTTCACATAAAATCCCTTATAAATATTTTTGAGTTTTGCCCGTTTTTCATAATCCTGCCAAGCACCATAGGGAGGATTACCAATCACTCTGTCATAATCTCCATTCATAAACACCTTCATATCAAGTTCCATATCTAACAAAGTATCTGATTCTACTACTTGAATATTTGAATATCCATCATACTTGTTGTTCAAGACATCTATTGCTTGAGGGTTTAAGTCGTAGGCATCAATATTTGTATTTGGTTTTTGCTTTAATAGTGCGTCAATAAATACACCATCACCCGCAGAGGGTTCAAGAACTGAGTGAGTCTCATTTAAATTCAACATTTCAATCATATAATCAGTGATGAATTCTGACTTTGTATAATAGGAACTATATAGATTTTTATCCTTATTATTTTTTTCCATAGTGATAGATTAATACCTCTTCTCTGTAAGCTTATGATTAGCTTATGTTAAACATAAGCTAATCATAAGCTTTAGTCAATAGATTCAACTAAGAAATTCATCAGAGAAAGCAAGTTCATATAAATGCTTTAATTCTACCAATCTATTAATACAACTTTAGTCTTGTGAATTGCAATACCAATTATGCCCTAGTTCTTCGGCTTCTTCCTCTGTTTTCATATCAAATTCGAAATACATAGCCCTTTTATCTTCTTTACCATTTTATTATCTAAACCTATACCATTACATGCTAATAACATGTAATCCTAACGTCCGTTATCCATATTTTATATAATCTCTTCTATAGTAAGTTATCCTAATTGTCGTTAATTTCATTAAATATTCTTATGTTTTTTAGTATTTAATCTTGCTTTTTGGTTTTCTCTTTGGCAGCATCTTGAGGGCTTGTTTGGGAAAACGTAAGGCATAAAAACGACTACCTTATAAGCAAGATTTAAAAATAATCTGCTATAAGAATAGTCGCTTATACTTGGACAACATCTGTCGGGAATTATTGAGGTATCCGCAGTGTATCCCTATCAACGAAAAGATTCCTCTTTGTTATTCCTACTGCTTCAAACAGCCCTGGCAGTTTCATTAGTCCTCTACGTCTTACACTTTGGCTTTTCGACTAGTTAACCCCGTACCTCGCATATTGGAGGACTAGGAGAAGGTTTTCTAATTACTCATGGAATAACCTACACCGTCCGTAAACGGTCTGTCTTTCCTTCATTCAGCACTTAATGGCAGCTTTCTCCTTTCAGACACAAGCATGATAGGGTATGCTTACATGTCCTAGACTTAGTTTGTGCGGCGGCTAAGTCGTAACCTTTCGTGTTTTGATTATCGTCGTGCTAGCTGGCAAATCCACGACGGACGTACCATTCACTGAAAAAAGGGTATAGTTAAGAAGCCTTGCAATATCGTATTTTTTTCGATAACATGAAGGTAAGTGAATGATAAGTCATATTAAATTGTGATTTATCTTGTGTGTTTGGGTCGCCTACTGCAATAGGCGGCTTTTTCTTTTATTAGCGTTTTATAGCGTCTGAGAGATTGAGTAATGTAAGTGCTAGTTGTTCAGCTTCTTCCACACCAAATGTAATGTAATAAGACTTCTCATCACTTTCCTCGTAATACTCCAAGCGAATAGTATTATCTGCACCTTCCTCTTCCTTCGCTACTCCGTAGACTCCTTTGGCTTCCGACAAGTTGAAATAGTTGTTAGAAACCTTCACAAACGATTTATCACCATTAGAATCAAAAATCTGAAGACGACTTTCCATTTCTGTTCCTCCTAAGCTTTATAGCAGGACTATACAGCGTGTGTTGTTGCCGTATAGCCTTGTCATCTAGTTGAATGTACTTACGTGTTGTCGATATATCTGCGTGTCCGACAATCCTTTGTAGTGTAAATATATCACCACCATTCATAATGTAATTCCTACAAAACATATGGCGAAATACATGGGGTGAAACACGCTTTGTTATACCTGCTAAGTCTTTATAGTTGTTCAACCTCTTACGAAAGGAATTAGGGTTGTATCGTGTACCTATATTCGAAACGAAGACATACTCCGTATCAAAGTTAGCTTTGTTTTCTGCCACCAACTCCAAAAGTAGCTTTACTACTTGATTGGAAAGTGGGAGTATTCTTGGCTTACGATTTTTGTTCTTAGTAGCGGGCAGAATTATAGCCCTCGTCTTGAAGTCGATATCGCGGTTTTCAAGTTCGCATACTTCGTTTATTCGCATACCTGTGTCCAACATGAGATACATCATTACTAAGTCTCTAAACTGGGCATAATACTGTTCATCTGGAACGCTTATCAGCTTGTTGACTTCTTCATCTGTGAGAGGCGTTAGCCCGTCTTCATCGACCTTCATAAGCTGAATATTCCTAGTCGGGTTATTATTAATGACTTCTTCCTTGTATAACGCATTGAAGAACGTCTTCAAGAAGCGTATCCTCACATTTATAGTGAATGGCGATAACCCTACACTTTTTGTACGGTCGTTATACCTTTCCTCTCGCAAGTAAAGAAGGTACTCACGGATAATCGCTGTATTAATTTCATGAATCATTTCTATCTCTGGATGGTTTTCGTTTAACCATGAAAGAAAGTAATCCATCAAATGATGATAGTCCGATACAGTGCGTTTCCGAACACCTAAACTCTTTTTAAGTGATAGAAAGCTTTGAAATGATTCTTCTATTGTCGCTTGTAATGGAATATAGTCGCTAATTTCTCGTGCTTTACGAGTAGTAACAATGGGTTTACCTTTGCGACTGTTTGAGGGCAAAACAAAAACGCCACCTTTCGTAACTTATTCCAATACGGATAAGGAACGTGAAATGACGTTAATGTTCGGTGCAATGAGGACAATAGAAACCGTATCCCTTCGGTTTAGCTAACGCGAGAGAGAAACGGCTTAAAACCGCTACATAAAGGTTATATAACGGCCCCGGCAAGATTCGAACTTGCGACACACGGTTTAGGAAACCGATGCTCTATCCCCTGAGCTACGGAGCCACGACAAGATACATTATAGCGAATTGCAGCTTCCTTGCAAAGTCTGCTGTATTTTCCAGCAGTTTCTCGCTTTGCAATATCGAAGCACAAGCTCTTCTATGGTAAACTATATTTATTTGCCATACAACGTTTTAGTTTGGAGGATACAGCATGCACCAGCTGCCTTTTATTGCAGTGGAAGGGCCGATTGGTGTCGGAAAGACATCATTGGCTAAAAAAATTGCAGACCATTTTCATTACGAACTATTGAAGGAAATCGTTGAAGAAAATCCATTCTTAGGAAAGTTTTATGAAGATATTGATGAGTGGAGCTTCCAGCTGGAAATGTTCTTTTTAACAAATCGATACAAACAGCTAAACGACATTCGCAGGGATTATCTATCCCAGCAAAAGCCAGTTGTAGCAGATTATCATATTGCTAAAAATATGATCTTTGCACAGCGTACACTTGCATCAGCAGAATTTGATAAATACAGCAAAATCTTCTCTATCTTAACAGAGGATGTTGCATTGCCGAATATGGTTATCTATTTGGATGCCAGCTTGGAAACATTGCTGAAACGAATTGAGATGCGAGCCCGTACTGCCGAGCAGCATATCCAGTCTGACTATTTAGAGCACTTGGCTGCTGATTATCGGAACTTCATGGATCAATTTGAAAAAGAAAATCCACATATCCCTGTGCTTCGTCTTAGCGGTGATAAATTGGACTTTGTGCAAAACGAACAAGATTGGAAGTATATATGTGAAGAGATTTCCTCTCACTTGGATAAAGGAGTAACATCATCATGAATTTTAGAGAGAAATATCAGATTCCTGCTGACAGTGTCATTACCATTGCAGGTACTGTTGGTGTTGGAAAATCAACTATGACGCAAGCATTGTCTCAAGCATTGGATTTTCGCACAAGTTTTGAGAAAGTAGATGGCAATCCATACTTGGATAAGTTTTATGCTGACTTTGAACGCTGGAGCTTCCATCTGCAGGTTTACTTCCTAGCTGAACGATTTAAGGAGCAAAAGCGAATCTTCGAATACGGCGGCGGCTTCATTCAAGACCGCTCTATTTACGAAGACACCGGTATATTCGCCCGCATGGCTTATGAAGAAGGAAATATGTCTGATGTAGATTATGAAACGTATCGTTCTCTCTTTGATGCCATGGTGATGACACCTTACTTTCCGCATCCAGATTTGCTAATCTATTTGGAAGGTTCCTTTGACCACATTATCAGCCGTATTAAACAGCGCGGCCGTGAAATGGAACAGCAAACACCAATCAGTTATTGGGAAGGAATGTTCCATCGTTATGAGAAATGGATTAATAACTTCAATGCTTGTCCTGTATTGCGGGTAAACATTGCCGACTATGATCTGCTCGATCCAAATACATCAATAGAGCCGATCTTAGAAAAGGTTGGCCACTTTATTCAGCATTCACGTAAATGGACATCCCGTCAGCCTAACTAAAAATCCGCCTTTGTGGCGGATTTTTTATTTGCTGTATGCTTGTCCCATCTCTTTAGAACGTGCTGCAGCTGCCTGTACACACGCTGTAACAGCCGCTTTCACATGTTGCTCCTCCAGCACAGAAATTCCCGCTGCAGTAGTCCCGCCGGCGCTGGTAATGTTAGCCCGCAGCTGTGCAGGAGATAAATCAGACTGCTCCAGCATGGCTGCTGCCCCTTTAAAAGTTTGAATCAAAAGCTGTTTCCCGACTTCTTCATCTAATCCAACTTTGAGGCTGGCTTCTTCTAATGCTTCCATTAGATAATAGATATAAGCAGGCCCGCTTCCGGATATTGCAGTAACAGCATCCATTGATTCCTCTCCTACTTCAACAGCAGAACCAACAGTCCCAAACAGTTGCTGTACAAGCTGCAGCTGATGCTTGTCAGTAAATGTTCCGGCAGCTATTGCTGTGGCAGATTCTAGAATTGTTGCAGACGTATTGGGCATCACGCGGATGACTGGCTGTCCTACAGGCAGGAAGCTTTCCAAGTAAGCACTAGTTATACCTGCCATGAGGGACACAACAATTTGCTGCTTTTTCAGCTGTGCTTTCCCTAAGCTATGTAATGCCTGTTCAGCATCTTTTGGCTTTACAGATAAAATAATAATATCTGTCTCCTGCAGCAAGTCAATTTGATTACGAGTTACTGTGACACCGTATGCAGCTTGCATGTGCTGCAGTCTTTCCTCATTGGCATGATTTGTCACCCAAATATGCGAGGCAGGCAGAAGCTCGGCTTTAATTACACCCCTAACAATAGCTTCTGTCATCGCTCCTGCTCCTATAAAAGCTATTTTATCCATAAAAGCCTCCGTTCCACGTGAAACACGTTTGTTGTATTATCTAACGCTGCTGTCCGGAAATCAATATATAAAAAAAACCGTTACGAAAACGTAACGATTTTGTATATCTCCAATTTTATGCGTTTGTAAAATATGGCGGAGGAAGAGGGATTCGAACCCCCGCGAGCCGTTAAGCCCCTGTCGGTTTTCAAGACCGATCCCTTCAGCCAAACTTGGGTATTCCTCCGTAAGACAAGATATAATATACCATGTACACTCTAGTGATGTCAAGAAAAAATGAAAAAATGGCGAAGGAGGGGGATTTGAACACCCGCGAGCCTTATTAGACCCCTGTCGGTTTTCAAGATCAATCGCTTCAGCCGAACTTGGGTACCCCTCCATGCTTTTGTCTCCAAAAACTATCTCACCATATTTTCTCTATCTCTGTCAAGAAACGAAGATTAGCGGATCTCTGTTTTGCCACCCATGTAAGATACCAATACTTCTGGTACTTTAATGGATCCATCTGCTTGCTGGTAGTTCTCCATAATTGCAGCAACTGTGCGTCCCAATGCCAAACCAGATCCATTCAATGTGTGCACAAATTCTGGTTTGCTCTTTTCATCACGTTTGAACCGAATGCCAGCACGGCGAGCTTGGAAGTCCTCGAAATTAGATACAGAAGAGATTTCCCGGTATGTGCCGCTGCTTGGCAGCCATACTTCTAAATCATACTTTTTCGCAGCAGTGAAACCAAGATCACCTGTGCACATGCTCATCACTCGATATGGCAGACCGAGCAGCTGTAAGACTTTTTCTGCATGACCAGTGATTTCTTCTAACACAGCATAAGAATCTTCTGGTTTAACGAACTGCACCAATTCTACCTTGTTAAACTGATGCTGGCGAATAAGGCCACGTGTATCACGGCCAGCAGAACCAGCTTCAGAACGGAAAGATGCACTGAACGCTGCAAACTTCTGCGGCAGCTGTTCCCCTTTTAAAATCTCTTCTCGATAATAGTTGGTAACAGGTACTTCTGCTGTTGGGATAAGGAAGTAATCCCATCCTTCTACCTTAAAGGCATCTTCCTCAAATTTCGGCAGCTGACCTGTTCCTGTCATGCTTGTTCTGTTTACCATATAAGGAGGCAGCATTTCTTCGTATCCATGTTCATCTGCATGAAGATCCATCATGAAGTTGATCAAAGCGCGCTCCAGACGTGCACCTAATCCTTTGTAATATACAAAGCGGCTTCCCGTCACTTTACCAGCACGTTCAAAATCAAGAATTTCTAAATCAGCAGCAAGATCCCAATGTGCTTTCTCTTCGAAATCTTTCTGCTTCACCTCGCCCCACATACGTGCTTCTACATTATCATCTTCAGATTCGCCTACAGGAACGCTCTCATGCGGAATATTCGGGATAGAGAGCAATAGCATATCCAGCTCGCTTTCCACCTCACGAAGCTCCTCATCATAAGCTTTGATTTGATCGCCTACTTCACGCATTTCCTTGATCTGTGCATCAGCATCTTGTTTCTCTTTCTTCAGTACAGCAATTTGTTTTGATACTTCATTGCGTTTTGCTTTCAGTTCTTCTGTCTCATTGATCAGCTTACGGCGACGTTCATCCAGGTCCCCGAACTTATCCAAGTCACTTAAATCTTCACCACGATTTGTAAGCTTCTGTTTTACTTCTTCAAAATTAGAGCGCAGATATTTCATATCCAGCATACATGCTTCCTCCTTTTTTCTTAAACAAAAAACACCCCGCCCCTTTAAAAAAAGGGACGAGATGTTTCACCCGCGATACCACCCTGATTGAAGACAAAAGAACTGTCTTCCGGCTCAACAAGATAACGGTTTGTACCGGGTATGTCTCCATACCGTTCCAGGATGGATTCACTCACAGCGCTGCATCGACTTTCACCAGCCGTCGACTCTCTCTAGCATGCTATGGGTTACTAGTTCCTATCATCACGTTGTTGTTATTCTTCCTAAAGAATAGCTAATTCCAGGTGATTATGCAAGTATGATATGCAATTCTGAATCTATCTTCCACAAAGAAAAGGTGATTTATACGTAAAAACCCCGAAAAGATGAACTCTCCGGGTTTTTTACTTATCTTTACGTTCCTAAACGGCTTTCTCCGCTTTTCTTTGATGTCCAGCTGCACAGACCAGAAACTGCGGTATAGGCGATAAATCCCTGCATGAGACAAAGCACCTCATTCCGGGCTTTCTCACCTATTCCTCCGTTTCTAACCGGTCTTCTCCGCTTTTCTTTTTGTCCAGCTGCACAAGCCAGGAACTAGAGGATAAGCAATGAATCTCTGCGTGGGGAAAATCACCCACTCCGTGCTCCCTTGCTTATCCTTACGTTCCTAAACGGCTTTCTCCGCTTTTCTTATTTAAAACCAGCCTTTAACTGTGTCTGCTACGCTAGTGAAGATGCCGGAGAAGAAGTCTCCGATGGCTCCTAGGGTAAGCATGAACCAGTTTGATTTTTCAACGTCTTCTGATGCGACGATGTCGACAGTGTAAGAGCCGCCGTTGATGTTTCCTAAGTCATCACCATCATAGACAAGTGTAGCTGTACCCACTTTATCGCCTTTTTTCACTGGAGCTACTAGCTCGTCATCTTTGTTCAGCTTGTCCTCATCGACTTTGAATTCAAGATGATATTTATCTTCTTCACCGTTCTTAACAGATGTTGTGATTGCATCTTTTGTTGCAATGGCTGCTGTATCTTCTTTTCCTTTTGCAACAGATATAGATTCATGGTCTTTGATTTCTGTGCCGGCTTTATAAAGCTCTGTTTGTTCAAACTGATTGAAGCCGTAATCCAGCAATTTCGCTGTTTCTTGGAAACGTGCTTCTTCGCTCGCTGTCTTCATCACAACAGTAATATATCGCTGTCCATTTCTTTCAGCTGTACCTGTAAAGCAGTAACCAGCTGCATCGGTGTGCCCTGTTTTTAAGCCATCCATGCCTTCATAGCCATATGCTTCTAGGTAGCCAGGCATATTCGGCAGCATCCAGTTCCAGTTTGTGATTTTTTTACCATCAAACTCTGTTTGTGTTGTGCCGGCAACTTCGAGTGCCTCCGGATGATCTTTGATTAGGTTATAAGCAAGAATACCAGTTGATCTGGCTGACATAAGGTTGTCATCGTTAGCTCCCGTTCCCTCAGGACGCTTATCACCAAGGTCAGAGTTAGCAAGACCAGAAGCATTAACGAATTTGTACTCTTTCATGCCGATTTCTTCGGCTTTATTGTTCATCATTTTGACGAATTCTGTTTCACTGCCAGCTACAAGTTCTGCTAACACGACAGTAGCAGCATTATCCGAGTAGATAGCCATTGCATTGTAAAGATCACGCACTGTGTAATCTTTGTCCTGTGTAAGCCCTGTACCGGAGAAATCCTTATTAGCTGAAATGGCATACGGATAATCGCTCACTTGCGTTGTTGTATCCCAGGAAATAGTCCCAGCTTCAATCGCATCTAAGATAAGATATTCCGACATCATTTTTGTCATACTTGCTGGAGGTAAAGTGAGATCAGGGTTCTTCGCATATAATATCTCACCAGAGTTGGCGTCTATTAGAATTGCGGATTCCGCTTCGATATTCAAGCTTCCCGCAGCTTGTGTGTCTAGTGGCTTTGCTGTAAAAGTGCTAAACGTAATCAGCATCGCGAATAAACCGATCATCGATGCTTTCAAAAGATGTTTCAAGTGTTTCTACCTCCACAAATATATAGAATCGTTATTTTATATCCTCGCTATTTTACCATATAGGGCAGCTAGAGGGGAACGTACTTTGTGACGATTCTACATTTTGTTCACAAGTCCGGCACACACCAATCAATTGGCTGCAGTTCATTGCTTTTCAATATGTCATTCGTTTTAGAAAATGGCTTGCTGCCAAAAAATCCGCGTCTTGCTGATAATGGGCTTGGGTGAACAGATGTGAGTGTATAATGCTTGTCGGTGTCTATCAGATTCCGTTTTTCCTGTGCATGTTTTCCCCATAAGATAAAGACAACTGGATCTTGCTTGTCATTGAGTGACTGAATTACACGATCGGTGAAATGTTCCCAGCCTTTGCCGCGATGAGATGCAGCTTGATGTGCTTCTACTGTTAACGCCGTATTTAAGAGAAGCACACCTTGCTCAGCCCAGTGCTTCAGATAGCCGTGATTTGGGATGGAACATCCAATATCGTCAGCTAGTTCTTTATAAATATTTACAAGTGATCTTGGCACTTTCACTTCTGGCTGGACTGAAAAGCTGAGTCCATGTGCTTGATTTGGACCGTGATACGGGTCCTGCCCAAGAATCACGACCTTTGTCTGCTGGAAAGATGTCATCTGCAAAGCTTCGTATATATGATGCATATCTGGATAAATTGTCCGTTCCTGATAAGCCGTTTTTAGAAAGATTCGTAGTTTCTGGTAATACTCCTTATCAAATTCATCTTGCAATATCTCCTGCCAGTCATTATCAATCATTTGTTTTACCATACTTTTCACCTCCCGGCCATTGTACCAAACCTATACCCGGATTACCCGAAAGAAAAAGCCACCTTCCATTAAGAAGATGGCTTTGTTACAGGCACATTCCATTCGGAACGTTTAACGAAGTACTGAATGGCAATCAATGCTGCAAAAGTAATAATACCTGCTATTCCTGTCCATAGATTCGGATAAATGAGCACCAGACCTCCAATTATAGCTGCAAATCGCTCTACGATATGTAACTTTCGGTACCAGTAGCCGATAATTCCCGCTCCAATACTAATCATACCGAGAAACGCTGTGAGGAAGATCCAAATAACATGCAGATAGTTACCATCTATATCATAGAGTAATAACTGTGGCTCCAGTACGAACATGTACGGAATGATAAAGGCAGCAATGGATAACTTCGCAGAGTTCAGTCCGGTAGCAATCGGTCTTCCTCCAGACATTCCTGCTGCTGCAAATGCCGCCAGCGCTACAGGTGGAGTGATATCCGCCATAATACCGAAATAGAACACAAACATATGAGCCGATAAATCATTTACACCTAGTAAGATAATTGCCGGAGCTGCAATTGTTGATGTAATAATATAGTTGGCCGTTGTTGGGGCTCCCATCCCTAAAATTAAACTTGCAATCATCGTAAAGAACAATGTTAACAGCAATTTCTCATTAGCCAAGTCGACAAGGCTGTTCGCCAAGCTTAGCCCAAGGCCTGTTTTTGTCACAACAGCAACAATGATTCCGGCTGCAGCTGTTGCTGCGATAACACTTAGAGCTGTTCTTGCTCCTTCGGCTAATGCCTGAATCGTATCAATGAAATTCTCATCGAAAAAGTAACTAACAATAACTGTAACCAGAGCGGCCACTATTAAAGCTGTTTCAATTGATATTCCGTTTGTCACTGCACCGTATATAAGATAAGCAGCGAAGGCTGCCGCAAACACAATTGGATAAAGGTGTTTGTAACGTTCTTTCCGCAGTAAACCAATTAAAATACATGTAATAATACCATATACCGCAGCGCGCATAATACTTAAACCAGAACTCAAATAAAACACCATGGCGACGATGGGGAGAAGCAGATAAAGGTTTTGCAGCACTTCTTTCTTATTTGGCATCTCTTCTTTCTTTAATCCGCGCAGTCCCGTTTTCTTCGCTTCAAAATGAGTCATAATCCAGATACCCGAGAAGTAAAGAATGGCTGGGATGATTGCTGCTTTGGCAATCGTCCAGTAGCTTACTCCAATGAATTCGACCATTAAGAAGGCTGCTGCCCCCATGATGGGCGGCATAATTTGTCCTCCTGTAGATGAGGATGCTTCCACAGCTCCTGCAAAGTTCTTCGAATAACCAAGTCGCTTCATCATCGGAATTGTGAATGATCCCGATGTCACAACGTTAGCAACAGAACTCCCGCTTACTGTCCCTTGCAAAGCACTTGAGAAGATGGCAACCTTTGCTGGACCGCCAATTCTTCTGCCGGCAATAACCAACGCCAAGTCATTAAAGTACTGTCCAACACCAGTCTTAACAAGAAAGGCCCCAAACAGCAAGAATAGAAATATGTATGTAGCTGATACACCAATTGGAGTGCCTAAGATTCCTTGTGTTGTAAAGAATAGTGACTGTACCAAAGTATCAACGTCCACACCTGGATGCAACAGGAATCCCGGCATTTGCCGTCCCCAATACGCATAAGCCAAGAAAGCGACTGCGATGATGACAATCGGCAGACCGACCGTCCGACGTGTTGCTTCTAATACAAGAAGGACAGCCAGCGTGCCAACGGCGAAGTCCATCGTTGTAATCTGTCCGGCTTGTGATATTATCTCATTGTACATCACCGGCCAATAAGCACCTACGACGAATCCAAGAACAGCCAGCAGATAATCATACCAAGCTATTTTTGTCCGGCTGCTTTTCTTAGAAGCTGGAAAAAGCAGAAATATTAATACAAGGCCGAAACCTAAGTGAATGGAACGGTGAATCTGGGTAGGAATATTTCCGTAAGTTGATGTATACAGCTGATAAATGGAGAAAGCAAGTAACCCATAAAAGACAATCAAGCTCATGAATCCAGCAAGTCTTCGGAAATTCGATTCGGAGTCATATTTCTCAATCAGCTGCTGCTGTTGTTCTTCTGTCATTCTTTCTGCTTGTGCTAGCTTGTTACTCATATAATCTGTCTCCTTTCCAAAGCATCCATTTATTTACGTTACGAGTTTTAATCGCAATGGTCTCGCCTGGACCGATGTTATCTTGCAGCGAGTAAGAGGTATTATTATAAACAATTTGATGATTAGCTTTTACAGCTCCAATCGTGAGATAAAGCTTGTCTGTTGAACCTTGTAGATTGGATATAATGTATTTCCCGTCTTCCATCGTGAAAGTTTGACCTGCTTCCGCATTTGCTGGCATCCCTACTCCTGTGTCTTCATAAATCAGCTGATAAGGATATAAACGCCCCGCTTGCACACGATACTCTTCGCGTACATCTGATAAGTGAATAGAATGCGTGTATTTGATTTGGAAGTGATCACCATCTGCTACCGGCAAATAGCACAGCAGCTCCCCACTATCCGGATTCTCCAAAGCAAGAATTTGGTGAGATGGGTAGACTAAATACCACAGAAATAAAGCTCCAAAAGGAATTACCAGCAGCCCGTATTTTAAACGAAGCAGCTTCATACTCGAACACCCTTTCAACCTTAAAAAATCGCCGGTAACCGAGGTATACCGGCGATCACATACATATACGTTATTGCGGTACTTCTACTCCTGCTTCTTCAAAGTAACGCAATGCACCTGGATGGAAATCGATGCTCACACCTTCTACTGCGCTCTCTGGTTTAATAAATTCAGCTTTTTGATGACCAATCTCATCTGTATTTTCATAAATAGACTTCGTGATATTGTAAACCAGGTCTTCATCCATACCTGACGTTGTCGCAAGCATTGCATTAACAGAAACTGTCTCTACAGGCTGCTCCAAGCTGTAGGTGCCTTCTTCGATTGTATAAGGTGCATAATATGGTTTCTCTTCAATCAATTGATCGACCTTTTCTTTATCCAAGCCGACAACAGTTATATCTGTCGTTGCAGATAGACTTTCTACCGCTCCTGTTGGTGTACCCGCTGTGATGAAAGCAGCATCAATCGTCCCATCCTGCATGCCAGCTGTAGACTCACCAAAGTCAAGATTCTGCACTTCAATATCATCCACTGTCAAATCATAGATAGCTAAAATATCCTCTGCACTTGCGCTAGTACCGGATCCTGGTGCACCAATGGATACCGTCTTTCCTTTTAGATCTTCTATCGTTTCGATGCCGCTAGCTTTGGTGGCAACAATCTGGATTGTCTCCGGATAGAGAGAACCAATCGCTTGAATATTATCTATGGCTTCTCCTTCGAACATCAATGTTCCTTCTGCTGCATATGCAGCAATATCTGTCTGGGTAAAGGCAATCACATCGTCGTTACCTTCACTCAATGTATTCATATTTTCTACAGAAGCTCCTGTAGATGTAGCACGTGCTTCTACATCATCCACGTTTGAGTTGATAATCTCAGCCAAGCTGCCCCCTAGCGGATAATATGTACCTTCCGTTCCGCCTGTCAGCAAGTCAATGAATTGCGGACCGCCTTCAGAGGAAGAGCTGTCACTTGTACCACCGCCGCATGCTGCCAAAATAAAGGTCAACGCCGCTATCATACTAATTACAATAAAAGATCTTTTCTGCCTTCTCATCACTTCATACCCCCTATTTCTAAATCAGTTCTTTATAAATGTAGCAAACCCTTTCAATTATTACAATATTATTTCTATTGAAAAAAGTCTGTTCATTTGTTAGATTATGTACTATAAAAAAGAAACGACGCCTATAATGACGTCGTTTCCGTTTTAAATTAATTTACTGAATAGTTCGGGGCTTCTTTTGTAATTTGAACATCATGCGGATGGCTTTCACGCAAGCCCGCTCCCGTCATGCGGATAAATTGTGCATTCTCACGGAAGTACACAAGATCAGCAGCACCGCAGTAGCCCATGCTGGCACGCAAGCCGCCAAGCAGCTGGTGTACTGTATCTGCAAGAGCTCCTTTGAATGCAACGCGTCCTTCGATGCCTTCTGGTACTAATTTCTTCGATTCTTCTGTTTCGCCTTGGAAGTAACGGTCTTTGGAACCAGATTTCATCGCTCCAACAGATCCCATACCACGGTATACTTTGTATTGGCGGCCTTGGAAAATCTCTGTTTCGCCAGGGCTCTCTGCTGTACCCGCAAACATGCTGCCAAGCATAACGGCATGTCCGCCTGCGGCTAATGCTTTAGCAATATCGCCAGAGTATTTGATTCCGCCATCAGCAATGATGGACACGCCATGCTTATCAGCTTCAACAGCACAGTCATGAACAGCTGTGATTTGTGGCACACCAACACCAGCTACAACGCGTGTTGTACAAATAGAACCAGGTCCAATACCAACTTTAACTACATCAGCACCTGCTTCGATTAGTGCACGTGTACCTTCAGCTGTTGCTACATTTCCAGCAATCAAGTCCACTTCTGGGAATTTCTCTTTAATCGCTTTTACTTGCTCTAAAACACCCTTAGAATGACCATGTGCAGTATCAACAACAAGTACGTCCACCCCAGATTCCACTAGCTTGCTGATACGTGTCATCGCATCACCAGTAACACCGACAGCAGCTCCTACAAGTAAGCGTCCATGTTTGTCTTTAGCGGAGTTCGGGAACTCAATTACTTTCTCAATATCTTTAATAGTAATCAAGCCTTTAAGCACGCCTTTATCGTCTACAAGCGGCAGCTTTTCGATCTTATGTTTCTGAAGAATTTTCTCTGCTTCATCTAATGTTGTGCCGACTGGTGCAGTTACCAAGTTTTCTTTTGTCATCACATCGGAGATTGCAATCGAATAATCCTGTACGAAACGAAGATCACGATTTGTCAGGATACCGATCAGCTTCTGCTCTTCTTTGTTGTTAACGATTGGCACACCTGAAATGC
Source organism: Terribacillus sp. DMT04 (assembly GCF_019056395.1). Taxonomy (NCBI): domain Bacteria; kingdom Bacillati; phylum Bacillota; class Bacilli; order Caryophanales; family Bacillaceae; genus Terribacillus; species Terribacillus sp. DMT04. Next base: position 11,909 of record NZ_CP077639.1, on the reverse strand, counting down.
GGAATTTACCCATCAAATGCTCAGCATCGAACACTTGGTTTTCAGGGCACAAGAAGAATGGGTCTGTTATAACGCCGCTCTCTGAACGTTTCACACGATCCACCTGTTCTGCTTGCTCTTCAATGGACATGTTCTTATGGATAATGCCTAGTCCACCCTGTCTGGCCATCGCAATCGCCATACTAGCTTCTGTTACAGTATCCATTCCAGCACTGATAAGTGGAATGTTTAGTGTAATATTTTTAGTTAATGCAGTTTGGAACTTCACATCGCGTGGTAATACCTCAGATCTTGCTGGCATAAGCAAAACATCATCAAAGGTCAAACCCTCTTTTGTAAACTTGTCTTCCCGCATGTTTATCCTCCTTTTATCATGAAATGACTATATATGGTTAAAATACTTCTATAAAAACCTATTGTTACTTACAATACGCCAAGATGCGCGGTTTTTCAACTATATAAGCATTGAAAAATTAATGGAGGATTCTGTATGAAAGATGAAAACGTCTCCACCTTTCTAACCTACCTGGAAGCAGAAGATGCAGCCCTATCTCTTCTGCAAAATAACTACCAGCAACTCGCTATCCCCGATGCAGAGAGCCGGAGCTATGAGAATATAGCTGCTTTCATGGCCTATTTAAACTATGGTAAGGCTTATAATTCCTATGGTAAGGATGCCCCGCTTTTCATGAAGCCTGTCTTATTGTTTTACGGGATGACACATTTTATGAAAGCTAGTTTACTGCTGGTGAGGCCGGGATATCCAGAATCAACAGCTGAATTGGCACATGGGCTGTCATCTAGAAAACGTAAAAAACGGGATTATCAGTTCAGTCTTGATGAAGTACTTGTACAAAAGCGCGGCCTATTTCCCTATTTCTCGCGATATGTTTGCCAGAAAGATTTACTTTCCATCCATAAGCTTTCTATGGGCGATATGCTTGGTCTAATCCCAGAGTTACAAGATCTTTTACTGATGCAAGAAGAGAAGCAGCATTTGACTCCAGCAGCACAGCAGCAAGGTACTATTCATCTGCCGTCATCCTTGCCAGATTACTATCAGTGCACGCACCGACGTTTCCGTGAACTTTTGCAAGCTTCCTCGCTGCAACTAACCAGTGACGACCAGCTGACTATCCAGACTCCAGATACAAGTTGGCAAGCAGCTGGTCCGCTTTTTTACAGCACAACAGATCAGCAATACCACTTTCTCAAACAGCGAAGCTTAACGGCTATTCACGAGTGCATGGCCCATTATGTACTGTTATATAATCTGAGCATGATTTGCCGTTATGAAACAGAATGGTGGACAGATTTCCTGCATGTGAGTAAACCGCATGAATATCCGCTAATTGTTCGTTTTCTAGAAACCACTTGTGAGAAAATCCCACTGCTAATCGGATCTTTTATGCTGCAACGCTTTTTAGATACAAAAAAAGAGCCTAGAACAAAACAAGATTAATACATCCTAAATGCGAACAATGACTAGATCCATACTTCCTAATACAGCCCTCTGGCGGCTGCTGCCTCTCCAACTTTAGCTGTTATTGTCGGACAGAAATGGCTTTTGAAGTAGACACCGACAAGAAAATCGGCTCTTATTTTCGAGGAGTCTACTTATTCAGTGAAGGTTTCTCATAACAAAAATTAGCGTAGGAAATACACGGAGACTCCCGCAGGAAGCGATGCGCTCATCTAAATTTTCAATGCAAATAATCCAAACAATGCTGCAGGTAATTGCAGTATTGTTTGGATCATTATATAGCTTAAACAGTTATGTCTCCGCCTCTTCATTTGATGATTTCCTCAATGTATAAATCCGGATATTCATTCATCGCTTTCACTTCTCCAGATTCCAGCTCACGGACCATTGGTTTGGGCGGATTACTGCTATCTGTAAAAACAATTTCAGCAAGCTGTCCGGAAGATAAACGAACAATTGTTTTCTGTTGTGCATCAAGAAAAGCTTGCATAAAAGCCTGCACCATGGAAGGATCAAATCGTTCAAATTGCTCTTCCAGTATAATTTCAACTGCTCTGTAAGGAGATACAGCCTGCTGATAAGCCCGTTCGGATATGAGTGCATGATAGGTATCGCAAATGGAAACAAGACTTGCGAAAGGATGGATTTTATCTTTACCCAACCGGAGTGGATATCCAGTTCCATCTGCCCGTTCATGGTGCTGCAGAATCGTAAGTTTTGCTTTGGTAGAAAGAAGAGAAACTTGCTCTATCATTCGGTAAGACAGTGTAGGGTGTTTCTCTATATCCTCTCGTTCCTGAGTATGTAAGGTGCGCTTTTGCAGATAATATGGCTGCTTGAGCTTTGCCATTCCGCAATCCGCCAACAAAGCAGCTAAAGCTGTTTGATTCACATCCGCCTCTGTGTAACCTGCTTTCTGCAGTACGGCTGCTGCAAGCAGAGCCATTCCAATTGCATGATCAGAGACATAGTCTGTTTGCATCCGATATGATGGCAGATTAAAGATATTTCCTTCCCAGCTTGCTGCCTTCTCCATTACCGGCAGAAGCATTTGCCGCAAGCTAGATACATCCACTGCTGCTCCATGCTGCCAAGAAGCAAATTGTTTCTGATATACATCTGCAGCTGCTTCCAGGGCATCTAGAAAACGCACTTCTTTCTTCCGTTTCTTTGGCTGTACAGGTTCCTTACTTGGAACAAAGCTGGTACCGTCTTCTAAGTGACTAGCCACTGGCACTTTCTTCACAAGTAATTTTTGCAGATAAAAGATCTCCGACTCTGTCAGTGTTGTTTTATTCTTTACAAGCGGTAAGCCGCTTTTTCCGATTACGTCTGCAGTTACAATACAGCCAGCTACAAGTTGATTAGCTGAGACGATCATATCCTACGCATCCTTTCTTCCACTACATTATGTAAAAAAAAGCACTCCCACTATGGGAGCGGGAATGCTTTTAATCATACTTCTTCGGAATCCTCAGAGTTGTCTGCTTCGGGCTGTACTGGTTCATCCAGCAATTCTTCCGAAACACCCTCAATTTCCTCTTCTTGCTCTTTATCAATTCGAGCAACAGTAGCAACTGCTTCATTCTCTTGAATACGAATCAAAATAACACCCTGTGTATTCCGGCCAGTAACTGAGATACTGGCAACAGGCATACGGATTAAGACACCAGAAACAGTGATAATCATAATATCTTCATCACCACTTACTGGTTTAACTGCAACCATCTGACCTGTTTTTTCCGTAATCTTAGAGGTTAGAATACCTTTACCACCGCGATTCGTAATCCGATATTCTGATTCCGGTGTGCGCTTCCCAAATCCTTTTTCGGTGACATTCAGGATATCCACGCCTTCATCAATAATATCCATTGATACTACCGAATCATCTTCACCACGCAAGCTGATTCCTTTCACTCCCGCAGCAGTCCGGCCCATCGGACGGATCTGTTCTTCAGGGAAGCGAATCAAATAACCATTTCTCGTACCAATCATGATGTGCTTATTACCATCAGTCATACGAACAGAAATCAATTCATCATCTTCACGCAGATTCAATGCAATCAAACCGCCTCGGCGGATATTAGCAAACTGAGAAAGGGTTGTCCGTTTGGAAATACCTTGTTTTGTTGTGAAAATCAAATACCAGTCATCAACAAAGTCCTTAACAGGTATCAACGCATTGATCCATTCGCCTTTTTCTATCTCCAGCATGTTGATAATCGGAATACCTTTTGCTGTCCGGCTGAACTCTGGTACTTCATAGCCTTTTGCACGATATACTTTCCCTTTATTCGAGAAGAATAGAATCGTATCATGCGTACTAGTAGAAATAAGATGTTCAACAAAGTCATCTTCATTCGTACCCATACCTTGGATACCTCGGCCGCCGCGTCCTTGACTGCGATAAGTGGAAGAAGGCAGACGTTTCACATACCCTTGGTGTGTTAACGTGATGACCACATTCTCTTCTGGGATTAGTGCTTCATCCTCAATAAAGTCTGTACCGCCGATGACAATCTCTGTACGGCGCTCGTCACCAAAGCGTTCCTTGATTTCAATCAATTCTTCCCGAATGATTTCCAATACTTTTTCATCATCAGCAAGGATTGCTTTCAGCTCAGCAATAAGTTTTACAAGTTCCTGATATTCCTCTTCAATCTTGTCACGTTCCAAACCTGTCAAACGCTGCAAACGCATATCCAAAATTGCCTGTGCTTGTTTGTCAGATAGCTCAAAGTTCGTCATTAACGCTTCACGAGCAATGTCTGTTGTCTGGGATCCGCGAATCAAACGAATGATTTCATCCAGATTGTCGAGTGCAATGCGTAAACCTTCCAAGATGTGAGCTCTTGCTTCTGCTTTGCGCAATTCAAACTCTGTTCTGCGACGGATAACAATTTGCTGGTGATCCAGGTAATGTTTAAGCACTTGCTTCAAGTTCAGAATCTGCGGTTTGTCGTCTACAAGTGCTAAAATGTTAATCCCGAATGACGTCTGCAAAGCTGTATGCTTATACAAGTTATTCAAAATTACATTTGGATTTGCATCACGGCGGATCTCAATAACGACACGCATCCCGTTCCGGTCAGATTCATCGCGCAAATCTGTAATACCTTCAATTCGTTTATCACGCACGAGCTCTGCAATTTTCTCCACCAAACGAGCTTTGTTCACTTGGTAAGGAAGTTCGGAAACAAGAATAGTGGATTTGCCATTGTCATGTTCAATAATCTCTGTATTAGCGCGAACAGTAATTGAACCGCGTCCTGTTTCATAAGCCTTCCTAATCCCGCTTCTGCCCAATATTTGAGCTCCAGTAGGAAAGTCAGGGCCAAATATGTGCTCATCCATTAGTTCTTCAACAGTGATATCTGGATTCTTACTAAGGGCTAGGACACCGTTAATTGTCTCATTTAGGTTATGCGGCGGTATATTTGTAGCCATTCCGACTGCAATACCAGACGCCCCGTTTACAAGCAGGTTCGGGAAGCGCGCTGGCAATACGAGTGGCTGTCTTTCCGTGCCATCGTAGTTATCACCATAGTCAATTGTATCTTTGTTGATATCACGCAATAGCTCCATTGATATCTTAGACATACGTGCTTCCGTATACCGCATTGCCGCTGCTGAGTCACCGTCCACAGAACCGAAGTTGCCGTGGCCGTCAACGAGCATATAACGATAACTGAAATCCTGCGCCATACGCACCATTGCTTCGTATACTGCCGAGTCGCCATGCGGGTGGTACTTACCTATTACTTCCCCAACAATACGAGCTGATTTTTTATATGCTTTATCAGCATGCATACCCAAATCATGCATTGCATAAAGAATTCTGCGGTGCACAGGCTTCAAACCATCTCTAACATCGGGCAATGCACGTGCTACGATAACGCTCATTGCATAGTCAAGGAATGATGTACGCATTTCTTGACCAATATCTCTATCTTGCACACTTGGACGTAATTCATCCGCCATGCGAAAAACCTCCTGTCAATTGCCAGTACCAATTCTACATTGGTTAGATATCTAAATTCTGCACATTTTCTGCATTGTCTTGAATGAAATTCCTTCTTGGTTCCACTTTATCACCCATCAGTATATCGAAAATCTGATCGGCATCAATCGCATCCGCTAAGCTGACTTGCAGCAATGTGCGGTGGTCTGGATCCATTGTTGTATCCCATAACTGTGTGGCGTTCATTTCTCCGAGTCCTTTATAACGCTGAACACCAGGTTTTGGTACTTTCGGAAGTTCACTCATAATCCGATCCATTTCACGGTCATTGTACGCATAATATGCCGCTTTCCCTTGCTGTACTTTATAAAGCGGCGGCTGTGCGATATACACATAACCATTCTCAATCAGCGGGCGCATGTAGCGGTAGAAGAATGTTAAAAGCAATGTCCGGATATGTGCACCATCGACATCCGCATCCGTCATGATAACCAGTTTATGATATCGCGCTTTAGAAATATCGAATTCTTCCCCGATACCTGTTCCTAAAGCAGTAATCATGGCGCGAATCTCATTATTGGCAAGAATCTTATCTAGTCGCGCCTTCTCAACGTTAATAATTTTACCTCGCAATGGCAGAATCGCTTGGAAGTGACGATCACGCCCCTGCTTGGCTGAACCGCCGGCAGAGTCTCCCTCTACTACGTACAATTCACTGATAGAAGCATCTTTAGAAGAACAGTCTGCAAGTTTACCTGGCAAGCTGCTTACTTCCAAAGCACCTTTACGCCGTGTTAGTTCACGTGCCCGTTTTGCCGCAATCCGAGCGCGAGATGCCATTAATCCTTTTTCAACAACAATTCTTGCTGTATCTGGATTTTCAAACATGAACTTAGAGAATAACTCTGTAAACGCCGCATCGGTTACTTGGCGTGCTTCACTGTTACCAAGCTTCGTCTTTGTTTGGCCTTCAAACTGCGGATCTGGATGTTTGATAGATATAATGGCAGTTAAGCCTTCCCGAACATCATCACCAGACAAATTAGGGTCATTTTCTTTAAACATGTTATTTTTCCGCGCATAGTCATTGATAACACGTGTCAAACCAGATTTGAATCCAGCTTCATGTGTTCCGCCTTCATACGTATGGATATTATTCGCAAAAGAGTAGATACTGCTTGTGTAGCCGTCGTTGTATTGCAGAGCAATCTCCACTGAGATATCAGATTCCGTATTTTCTGCATAAAACGGTTCATGTAATACTTCCTTGGATCGATTCAAATGTTCCACATAAGAACGGATACCGCCTTCGTAGTGGAAGGTAACGGCCTCAGGTTCTTCCTCGCGCTTATCTTCCAGACTGATAGCCAGTCCTTTATTTAAAAATGCAAGCTCTCGAATGCGGACAAGCAGTGTCTCTTTGTTATATTCTGTCGTTTCTGTGAAGATCTCCGGATCCGGCTTGAAATGTGTGAAGGTACCTGTTCTGTCAGATTCCCCAGTAACTCTTAAATCAGCTTTCGGGATACCTCTTTCAAACGTTTGTTCATGGATTTTGCCATCACGGTGAACGGTAACATTCAGTTCTGTCGACAAAGCATTTACAACGGATGCACCTACACCGTGCAAACCGCCAGATACTTTATAACCGCCTCCGCCGAATTTACCTCCGGCGTGAAGGACCGTCATAATGACCTCAACTGCAGGCCGGCCCGTTTTTTCATGTGTGCCGACAGGAATTCCGCGGCCGTTATCCTCTACCGTAATACTGTTATCTTTCTCGATTGTTACTTTAATATGGTCACAATAGCCAGCAAGTGCTTCATCGATACTGTTATCAACAATTTCCCACACTAAGTGGTGCAGCCCGCGCTCACTTGTCGAACCAATGTACATTCCTGGACGTTTCCTTACAGCCTCTAAGCCTTCCAGTACTTGTATCTGATCTGCATCATATAACTGTTCTCCCGGCATCTTATCTTCCGTTGCCATATGCATTCACCTGCGTTTCTTTATAGGTTATCTTCTTCTATCATTCTCGGAATCGAGACAGCAGCCCGTCTTTTCAGTGTTTGCACAGATAAGGGACTCGAATAAATCCCATCTATGGTGACAATGATAGATTTGGCTGCTGTATCATCCGCTTCGTCATTTTCTGCCCGCTCAGGGTCAACTGTTTTGGCTGCTTGGTCATACTCCAAGATAGCCACCACATCTCTTGCCCTAACGACATTATCCCAACCAATTGACAGAAACATATCAGGCCCCTCCTGACTCACGAACAAGCTTACCTGCTTGAATGTTAAACAGTTCGGCCTGCCTTAATGTGTCGTGCTGGATGCCGGACACATTTGTTGTTGATACAAAAGTCTGTACTTTTCCTTGTATCGTTTCAAGTAAATGGGATTGTCGGCTGTCGTCTAATTCACTCAATACATCATCCAGCAAAAGAATCGGATAATCTCCCACTTCTTTGTGAATCAGCTCAATTTCAGCTAGTTTCAAGGATAATGCTGTTGTACGCTGCTGCCCTTGTGAACCGAAGGCTTGTACGTCTTTCCCGTTCACGTAAAAAGACAGGTCATCACGATGGGGGCCTGCTAATGTTGTCCCTCTTTCCACTTCACGCGTTCTAAGTGCAGAGAATTTTTCTTCATAAGCTATTCTCAGCGTTTCCTTATCGGATTCTTCTGATACGTCAATGTTGGAAAGATATTCTATATCAAGCATCTCCAGTCCTGTAGTAATGCCCTGGTGGATGGGCTGTGCCCATTTCCGCAGCAGTCCAAGGAACAAGAAACGTTTTTCTAAAATAATAGCAGCATGTTCGATCAGCTGCTCTGTGAGTACATCAAGCATCGTTGGATCAGCTTGCCGCCGCTGAAGCAGCTTCAGCAGATGGTTTCGCTGCTTTAATATTTTTTGGTATTGCCCAAGGTGATAAATGTAAACAGGCTGAATCTGTCCAATCTCCATATCAATAAAACGCCTGCGAATTTGCGGACTGCCTTTCACCAAGTTCAAATCCTCAGGAGCGAACATGACTACATTAAGCGCCCCGATATAATCACTTAGGCGTTTTTGTTCCAGATGATTCAGTTTTGCTTTTTTGCCTTTGGACGATAATACAATCTCCAGCGGAATCCGCTGTTTTCGCTTTATTATGTTCCCTTCTATTTTAGCATATTCTTGGTCCCATTGGATAAGTTCTTTATCTTTCGGAGTCCGGTGGGATTTAGAAAAAGCGAGAACATAGATGGCCTCCATTAAATTCGTCTTGCCTTGTGCATTCTCGCCGATGATGACATTTACTTTATCGTCGAATTGAAGCTGCAGCTTATCGTAATTCCGATAATGCGTAAGCGTTAGCTCTTGAATATGCATGCTCAGGTCCTTTCTGTATCCGGCAAGCTGCTATGCCTTTTTGACAATAAACACCTCGGATGTCGCTGGCAGCTCGACACGATCCTCCGGATACAGCTTCCTGCCGCGTCTGTTTTCTTCTTCTCCGTTCACTAGCACCGGATAGTCAGCTAGATACAACTTAACCATTCCGCCGCTTTCCACAGCATTCACCAGCTTCAGGAATTTCCCCAGCTGAATATATTCGGTATTAATCTGAATTTCTTCGTTCATTTCCGCTCTCCTTACTTTTAAGTGCCTTCTTATTATTTTACTAAAGTATCCACAACAATGAAAGTTATTTTCATTATGCCCAATTGAATGGACAACATGTTATGCACAGAAAAAAGACACCGCCGATTGGCAGTGCCTTTATCCACATGTGTATAACTCAGTACGTACGAACTGGTGTGATCAGCTGCAGCAAATCTTCATCGTCAGTTGGACGAATGAGGAATGGACGCATTGCTCCTGTGAATTCAATTTTCACTTGTTCACTTTCAATAACCTTCAGTGCATCCATCATATATTTGGCGCTAAAACTAATGCGCAGTTCTTCTCCGGAAATTTCTTCAACAGACATTTCTTCTACTACTCGGCCAACTTCTGGTGAATTGCTGCTGATTTCTAGTTTTCCTGACTCCTGCGTAACAAGTTTTACAACGTTGTTTCTGTTCTCTTTTGCGAGCAAAGATGCACGATCGATGGAACGAAGTAATTCTTTTGTATCGATCTGAAGAACAGTCTTGCTTTCATTTGGTATCAGACGAGATGTGTCTGGGTAATTGCCTTCCAGCAAACGAGAAAGGAAATATAAATGTTTTGTGCGGAAAAGAATTTGGTTGTTCGTAATTCGAATTTCCACAGGGTCCTGATTTTCATCAAGAATTTTATTCAGTTCTGTCAAACTTTTACCTGGAATAACAACATTTTGGAAAGCAAATGCTGCAGAGATTGGAATCTGTCGGGAAGCTAGTCTGTGACTATCTGTCGCAACAAAATGCAATTGGTCATCTTGTACACGAACATTTACTCCAGTCAATAACGGACGTGTTTCCTGTGTAGAAACAGCAAATACGGTTTCTTTTATCACATTTTTGAATAAATCTGCAGGAAGTTCAAAGCTATCTTCGCTATGAAGCTTCGGCAGCTGTGGATATTCATCCGCATCTTGCCCATTTAATTTAAATTCTGCACTACCGGATCGAATTGTGACATTTAACTGCCCATCCGATTCAATTTCTACCGCATTCATCGGTACTTTTCGTACGATTTCTGGGAAATACTTAGCTTGCAAGACGATGCTTCCTGGTTCTATTTGTTCTACATACACAATTCCATCTTCTTCTTTAGGGATAAAGGACTCAATTGAAATATCTGAATCACTCCCTGTTAGAGTAATGCCGTCTTCTTTTGCTTCAATTTTCATTCCTGTAAGAATTGGAATAGCTGTTCTGGATGAGATTGCTTTCATCACGTCTTGGATACTAGCTAATAGTCGATCACGTTGTATGACAAATTTCATGATAATTGCGTGCCTCCTAAAGGGGTGTTCTTATATTAATTATTATTTATAAAAATACAGTAGTAGTAATAGGGGCTGTGATTATGTGGATAACCACCAAAAAACCCAGTTACAACAACAAAAACACCCTGTGGATAATATGTGAATAAAAAAAGAGTTTATGCACGTTTATCAACAGGGCCTTGTCGTTAGAAAGATTTTAGTCTTTCTTTTATCTCATCAATTTCACGCTGGAATTCCTGATCTTCACTTAATAGCTTAGATATTTTCTCGTGCGCATGAATAACAGTGGTATGATCTCTTCCGCCGAATTCTTCCCCTATTTTAGGTAAAGAAAAATCGGTTAGTTCACGAGAAAGAAACATTGCAATTTGTCGGGGAAAAGCAATAGCCTTCGTACGCTTTTTGGCACTAAACTCTTCTAACCGTACGTTAAAGCGCTCTCCAACCAGCTCTTGAATCGCATGAATCGTAATGACCTTTGGCTTCGAGCTAGGAATGATATTTTTAAGTGCGTCTGCTGCTAAAGAAGCATCAATATCCGAGTTTATAAGAGAGGAGTAAGCAACAACACGTATAAGTGCACCTTCCAGCTCTCGGATATTCGTATCTATTTGATTGGCAATGTACAGCATAACTTCATTTGGAATATCTAAGCCTTCTGCTTTGGCCTTTTTGCGTAAGATTGCAATTCGTGTTTCCAGATCCGGCGGAGTGATATCTGTAATTAGTCCCCATTCAAAGCGGGAGCGCAGACGATCTTCTAATGTTGGAATTTCTTTTGGCGGCCGGTCACTGGAAATAATAATTTGCTTGTTTTCTTCATGCAGCGCATTAAATGTATGGAAAAACTCTTCCTGCGTTTGTTCTTTTCCAGCCAAAAATTGAATATCATCTATAAGCAAGACATCAATATTTCGATATTTTGCCCGAAATTCCGCTGTTTTGTTATCTCGGATAGCGTTAATGAATTCATTTGTGAATTTCTCAGAAGATAAGTACACGACTTTAGCACCTGGATTATGATCAAGGACATAATGTCCGATTCCGTGCATCAAATGGGTTTTGCCGAGCCCGACACCTCCATAGATGAAAAGCGGGTTATAAGCTTTAGCGGGTGCTTCTGCGACAGCCAGTGATGCAGCATGTGCGAAGCGGTTTCCGGATCCGATAACGAATGTATCAAATGTATATTTGCTATTGAGCATCGTTTTTGGTGACTCTGCTGCCGTATCTTTTGATGCTGTTTTTGCAGGCATAGCTGGTCTGGCAGTTTCTTCTTCCTGCTGGAATTCCGGAATGATGAATTTTGTCTGCAGGCGATTACCGGTCACTTCAAAAAGGGTGTCTCCAATTAAGGAGGAGTAGCTGCTTTCCAGCCAGTCTCTGGCAAACTCATTGGGAGCTTCAATAATTAGGGTATCCTCTTCGAGTGCGTATGCGTTTGTATTTTTCAGCCACGTATCAAAGCTTGGCTTACTGATTTTCTGTTCAATTGCTTGTAACGTCTTTTTCCATAAATCTTGAATATTCTCCAA